>SAAR01000127.1 GCA_009916335.1 Erysipelotrichia bacterium
CAATATATTTATTGATGAATAAGCGTGCTGCTGGAGATACAACTAGCATAAAAAGGGGAATACCAAAAATAGCATTCTTAAAAAAATCATTAATAATCGTATAAAGAAGAGTATGTTTTATACCCTCTTGATGATAGATTGCCCCAAAGATAGAAATCACCAACATCATGCCAATGACAATCATCATTTCATTAATATGAATAATGTTTTTATGATTGAAATGTTTCTTATGTAAATATTTAGCAATCTTTTTCGCTGGATTAGAGATTAAAAAGTATTCACATAAAACACCTATGATAAAAGCAGGTACAAATTCAATACACGCTAAAATAAATGCCTCATCTAAAAAAGCATCGGTATGAAAAAAATAATTGTAATACGCCATGAGAAACTCCATCACAAAGCATACAATCAATGTGTAGATTAGTTTTTCTTTCTTATTGTAATCCATAAACCACCATTCCCTTACCCCTATTATAAAAGAAATGACAGGTAAGAAACAAGCTATTTTTAGTACATGTTAAGCACTTGTTATGATTATGTTAAATCGCTATTTTCCACTTTTCTTTTTCGCTTGTTTTCATTATGATACTAGTGAAAAGAAAAGGGGTATCAAAATGAAACAATTACAACTTTATTTAAGTATGTACGAATTACTAAAAGACAATCAAAAAAAATATCAATTAAGTGGACTTGAAGAATTTTTAAGTGCTGCGAATCCATTCAAATTATATGATGAACAAAATATCTCCACACAATTTATTATTGCCTTTGAACAGTATTTTAAAGGGATCGACTACAATGAAGAAAATGCTTATGCGTTTATTGTTGCTTTTTTAAATGACTTCGACAACAAGTCCTTAGTGAATGCTTTTTTATTAAGCTCACCAGAGGTATGGATAAAAACACAACAAATGTACTCTTAACTACACACAACATTTAATTTTAATCGCCATATTTTCATCATCTAACTTCACTTTATCAAAGAAAGCCTAAACCTTTCTTCTTACTATAGCCCTTGAAAAAACACTTCTATGCGTTGTTTCATAAATTTTCATGAAAAACATGTAAGTAAACTATTGACTTCATTTATGATGTAGTGTAAAGTATAGGAAACCAATGATTGAGAGATAAAACAAGAAGAAGTGCTTATAGAGAGTTGATGCTTGGTGGAAATTCAACAGAGAGGCTGTCTTGTAAATGGACTCATGAGGGCGATAAGAAAGCAGATGCGAGTATTTAAGACGTAAGCTCACGTTACAGAGCAAGGAATGTAATAGCATTCTAAAGTGGATTAATTTTTTTAATCAAACAAGGTGGCACCGCATGTGTTTAATAACACTTGTCCTTGATTCTCTAGGGAATCTTTGGCAAGTGTTTTTTTCTTATAAAGGGGGTGGTTGTGTGAGTTTCACACACATATGGCGAAAGGTAAAGAAACATAAAACATAGAAGTAATAACAAACATAACAATAAGGAGAAAAGAAAGATGAAAAAATTAATGATGTTAGGATTGGCTTTGCTAATGAGTATGAGTTTAGTTGCTTGTGGAAGTGATAAGAAGGTAGAGTATAAAATTGGGTTAGTACAATTAATGGATCATACTTCACTAAATACTATTAAAGATGCCATTATTGATGAATTAAAAGAAGAAGGTTATGTAGATGGTGAAAACATTAGTATTGATTATCAAAATGCTGGTGGGGATACATCTACATTAGATACTATTTGTAAACAGTATGAAGCAGAAGATGTTGATGTCATCATTGCCATCACTACACCAGCTGCTCAAGCGGCAGCTCCATATGCTGAAAAAATTCCTGTAATCTTCTCAGCAGTGAGTGATGTTAAAGAGGCTGGTTTAGTAAATGATATGGAAAAACCTGATTTAAACATTACAGGAACAAGTGATGAAATCCAAGTTGATTCTATTATGGATTTAGCAAAACAGATGTATCCAAACACAAAAACAATTGGTTATCTATACAACTCTGGAGAAGATAATTCCATTGCTAATTTAAAAAAAGTAGAAGCCTATGCAAAAGAAAATGGTTTAAGTGTTAATAAAGCAGCTGTTACAAGTGCCGCTGATATTTCCACAGCACTTGCTAGTTTATTAGAAAACAGTGATATTATCTTCTCACCAACAGACAATACAGTAGCGAGTGCCATGGCACAGGTGAGTGAAATGTGCAACAATGCCAAAATCCCTTTCTTTGCTGGAGCGGATTCTATGGTTAAAGATGGTGGTTTAGCAACAATTGGTATCAACTATGAAAAATTAGGTAGAGAAAGTGCTGAAATGGCAATCAAAGTATTAACAGGTACAAAAATTAAAGACATTCCTGTAAAAGTGTATAAAGAAGATTTAAATCTTTACATTAATACAACCACTGCAAAAACAATCGGTTTTGACGACATAGATACATTAAAAGCAAACTATGATGTGATTCCCTTTGAATAAGTAATGAATAAATAGAAAGGCAGACAAGTATATGAGTATATCGACAATCTTAGGAGCTAGTGAAATAGGACTGATCTTTGCGATTATGTCCTTAGGCATTTTTATTACCTTTAAAATTTTAAATTTTCCTGATTTAACAGTAGATGGTAGTTTTACATTAGGCTGTGTTGTTTCCGCTTTATTTGCGTTAAATGGACACCCGATTCTTGCCATATTCGCTGCTACATTAGCAGGTAGTATCGCAGGTTTTGTAACTGGTTTTTTACACACCAAAATGAAAGTACAATACATTCTAGCAGGAATCTTAACAATGACTGCACTGTATTCTATTAACCTTAAAATTGCTGGTGGAAAACCTAACTTTTCACTATTTAATAAAGCATCTATTTTTTCTAGCTTTCAATCCTTTTTAGAAAAAGTACATGCTCCTGCATTTTTGTTAGAACATCATAAACTGATTCTTATCCTAATCATTGTCATCATGGCTACTTTACTTTTATACTTGTTTTTTAAAACACAAACAGGATTGGCGATTCGTGCGACTGGAGATAACGAAAGTATGGTCAAAGCTTCTTCAATCAATACCGATGCTATGAAAATTGCAGGATTAGCTTTAGCCAATGGTTTTGTCGGTTTAGCTGCTGCCATTTTCACACAATACCAACAGTTCTATGATATTTCTTTAGGAATTGGTATGATGGTTGTTGGTTTAACAAGTATCATCTTAGGAGAAACGATTTTTGGTAAACGTTCCCTATTAAACAGTTTTATTGCTTTAATATTAGGGGCAATCATCTACCGTATCTTATTAGCTTTTGCTTTATCATTAGGTATGAACCCAAATGATTGGAAACTACTTTGTTCCCTACTTGTTGCCACTGCTATCTCTTTACCAACCATTAAAACATATATTCACAAAAGGAGAGAACGTTATGCTAAACATTAAAGATTTAAGCATTACCTTTCATAAAGGTACAATCAATGAAAAAAAAGCATTAGATCGTTTAAACTTAACGTTAAACAAAGGTGATTTTGTAACGATTATCGGTAGTAATGGAGCTGGAAAAAGTACATTATTAAACTGTATTAGTGGTACTTATGTAAGTGATCATGGTAGTATTCAATTAGCAAATCAAGAAATTCAATATTTAAAAGAACATAAACGTGCAAAGATGATTGGTCGCTTATTTCAAGATCCTTTAAAAGGAACAGCTCCAAATATGAGTATTCAGGAAAACTTAGAATTAGCGTATCGACGAGGAAATCCTAAAAACGATATTTATCATCGCTTCTTAAAGGTAAACCTAACAAAAAGTGAAAAGAAAGCTTTTAAAACTCGTTTAGCTCATTTAGGACTAGGTTTAGAAGAGCGTATGCATACGAAAGTAGGTTTATTATCTGGAGGACAAAGACAAGCCTTAACCTTATTAATGGCGACAATTAACCCTCCTACCTTATTATTACTAGATGAACATACGGCTGCTTTAGATCCAAAAACCGCCGCAAAAGTTATGGCGATTACTGATCAAATCGTCAAAGAAAATAACACAACAACCTTAATGATTACCCATAATATTAAACATGCCCTTACCTATGGTAATCGTATGATTGTTATGAGTGAAGGAAAAATATTAATGGAATTTAATCAAGAGGAAAAAGCAAAGATGAGCGTAGAAGATGTCATGAAAGTATATGCCTCAACAAGTGCGAAAGAGTTTAGTGATAAAATGATATTAGATTAATAAATAGATGATTAAGTGAATGTTTTGTGCATTCACTTTTTCTTTTATCTTCATTTTATCTTCAAATTTTATTCACATCGCTTTAGTATGCTTTAAGCGAATAAAGAAAGGAAGAATAACATGTATCTATTCAAAAACGCAGTACGCAATATTCAACGTTCCTTAGGGAAAAATATGCTAATTGCCTTAATTATCTTTGTTATTTCACTTGCTTGTTGCATATCCTTATCCATTAAACAAGCAGCACAAACAACCAAAGAAGAAGGCTTAGAAAATTTAACAATCAGTGCAACGATTCGCTATGATCGAACAAGTGCCATGGAGAATATGACACCACCAAGTGATGATGAAAAACCTGATAAAGCACAAATGGCAGAAGTATTTTCTGAAAACAACTTGTCGATTGATGAATTAGAAGTGTATGCGAAAGCAGATAGTGTAAAAGATTTCTACTATACAAGCAGTGTATCTTTAAATGGAATTGATGACACATTTGATCCCATTAATACTACCAATGAAGAAAACAAAAATGATATGGGTAATGATAAAGGAGGTATGAATTTTACAAGTGCTGACTTTACTTTACTAGGGTATAGTAGTTATGAGGCAATGAGTGATTTTAGCGAAGGGATTAAAAGTGTAGACACTGGTACTTTATTCAATATCGACAATGATCACGAATGTATCATCAGCGATGAACTAGCTACCTATAATGAACTAAGCGTAGGAAGTGAAATTACCCTCGTCAATCCAAACAACGAAAGTGAAACGTTCACATTGAAAGTAACGGGTATTTATACAAGTAGTGAAAGTGATACGATGGGTATGCAAAGAAGTGATCCTGCTAATCAAATCTATACTTCTTATCAAACGATTTTAACCATGGTAGAAGAAAGTGAGGCTAACAGTGCCAATGAAAGTGAAAGCAGCTATTTAACTGCTACCACAAATGGAACCTATGTATTTGCCAATGTTAGTGATTATGAAACATTTGAAAGTGAAGCAAGAGCGTTAGGTTTAGCAGATACCTATACCATTTCTAGTAGTGATTTAAATGCGTATGAACAAAGTTTAACCCCTCTTAACAATCTAGCAAACTATGCGAATATCTTCTTGTGGATCGTTTTAATCATCGGTGGTGCCATTTTGCTTGTCTTTACTATTTTCCGCCTGCGTGAGCGAAAATATGAGATTGGTGTTTTAGCCGCTATCGGTATGAATAAAATAAAAATAGCGACACAATTTATGATAGAGTTATTTATCGTTACTTTTGTTGCTATTACGATTGCGATTATCATTGGTGGTATTTCTAGTGTACCAATCACCAACACCTTATTAGCAAATAGTTCTTCAACAAGTGCGATTAGTGAACAAATGCCAAGTGGTGAACCAAGTGGTATGCAAGAAATACCGAGTGAACAAAGCAAACAAACTGCTCCTTCAGATAGTAGAAATGAAACATTCTTTAATCGAAGTGCAAACTATATTAATGAAGTAAGCAGTGCGACAAACTTTGTGGTAATCTTGCAATTATTAGGTATTACTTTAGCATTAAGTATTCTTTCTGGTGGAATGAGTGTCTTATTTATTTTACGCTATGAACCACTTAGAATTTTATCAGATAGAGAGTAGGTGTATGATGAGTCGATTAGAAATACAAAATGTAAGTTATGCTTACAACCAAAAGAAAATGGTTTTAAAAGATTTAAGTTATTGTTTTGAAGATGGTAAAATATATGCCATTGTTGGTAAAAGTGGGGCTGGAAAAACAACACTGCTTTCTTTACTATCAAAGCTTACTTCCCCAAAAAGTGGAGAGATTCTTGTGAATGGTAAATCCCTATCAAAAATTAATCAATACCAATATCGAAGTCAAAGTGTAGGGGTGATCTTTCAATCCTACAACTTGCTCCCTCAATTAAATGCGATTGAAAATGTTGTCTTATCCATGGATATTGCAGGAAACAAACAGATCAACAAGCAAGACCATGCAAAACAACTATTAAATAAAGTTGGTTTAGAGGATAGCGATATGCATCGAAAGATTTTAAAGTTATCAGGTGGACAACAACAACGTGTCGCCATTGCAAGAGCTTTATCCTATAATCCTGCAATCCTGTTAGCTGATGAACCAACAGGAAATCTCGATGCAGAAACACAAGATGAGATTATGAACATCTTTAAGCAATTAGCGTATGAAGAAAATAAATGTATTATTATTGTTACGCATTCTAAAGAGGTAGCCTCTTCAGCTGATGAAATCTATCGCTTATAAATCAGTGAAAAGCCTTATGATATGCCCTATGCAACCAATCGTTGACAAAAAGATTGCATATGCAAATAAAAGTTGGTAGTATACAGTTAATTGCTTTTATATGCTATGGGTGAGGTGATTAAAATGAAATTTAGTGATAATTTAAGAATGTTAAGAAAACAGAAAGGATACTCACAAGAACAGTTAGCTGAAAAGTTAAATGTATCCAGACAAGCTGTATCAAAATGGGAAAGTGAAAGTGGTTTTCCTGAAATGGATAAGTTAGTCTTGTTAAGTGAATTATTTGCATGTAGTATTGATGCTTTATTAAAAGAAGATTTAAGCAACTCTACCATGATGGAAAAAGAACTCTATGATACACAACGCAATCAATTTTCTAAATTTATAACTTTTGGTATTGGTATTATTTTAGCAGGTATATGTGCTTATTTAGCACTGATTATCCCTTTTCCTGAAAATAGTGCAAATGAATATATTGGCGAAACTGCCTTTATGTGTTTTGTTTGTATCGGAGTAGCTCTTTTAATCTATGCAGGAATGCAGCTTGACTCCTTTCATAAAAAATATCCAAGCTTTTCTAAAAATCTATATACACAAACAGAAATAGATTTGTTTGACAAAAAATTTCGCATAGCGATTGTCAGTGGCGTAACCTTTATTTTAATCGGTATTATTTTAGAAATTTATTTAGAATCTGCCTTTAATGAAGATATTGCTAATTTATGTTTCATGTCATGTGTGAATGTAGGTGTTAGTTTATTTGTTTATTATGGTACACAAAAACAAAAATTCACTTACCTGCAAGAACAAAGCAAACAACTGGAACCACAAAAAGAACAAACACAAAATTTAAATAGTGTGGTGTGTGGTTGCATCATGTTGCTAACAACCATTATTTTCTTATTATGGAGTTTTCTATTTAATGCCTGGGAAATTTCTTGGATTGCTTTCCCTGTTGGTGCTATGCTGTGTGGAATAGCCACTTTAATCATCACAGCCTTTAAAGAATTAAAAACACAAAACAGGAATGAATAGTCATTCTTGTTTTTTAATGTGTTTACAAAATGGTGCTTTGCCTTTTTCCTTTAAACACCATTCACTAACAGAGAAAAGTGTCATTCACAAAGTTTTGTTGTATAATACTATTGAAAACATTAGAAACAATTAAAGAAAGAGAGAACATGCAATATGTCAAATTTAAACAAATGGAAAGACTATACCATTACTGATGATATTAAAAATGATATTGAAATGGTAGAAAAAACATATGAAACTTATCTTTGTGATAAAAATGATGACTGGAAATACATGAAATTAAAGCAAGCAATCTATGATTTGAGTTTAACGATAAAGCAAGCAGTTGTACATGGGGAAATATCTTCTGCTTGTGCAGAAGATATGAAAACATATTTCTGGGGGTTATTATTATGATTGATTTCACTTCATGCAAAGAAGTTTTAAATACTTATCATAATACAAAGCAGGTGAAATAATGAGAAAAGCAATATTAGTAGGTGTATCTTTAAGTGATACGATTGATTTTAAAGAAAACATAGAAGAAATGAAAAATCTAGCACAAGCTTGTGCGATAGAAGTTGTGCATACCATTACGCAAAGTTTGCGTAATCCTCATAAACAGACATATATTAATAGTGGAAAAGTAGCTGAGATAAAAACCTTATTAGAAAGTGAAGAAAGTATTGATCTAGTGCTTTTTGATTGTGAGTTAGCACCTTCTCAGCAACGTAATTTAATAGAGCACTTAGATATTGAAATTGTTGACAAAACAAATTTAATTTTACAAATTTTTGAACAGCGTGCACAGACAAAAGAAGCGAAACTACAAGTAGAAGTCGCTAAACTAAAATATATTCTTCCTCGTTTAGCAGGTAGTTATGACAATTTAGATCGACAACGTGGGGGAGATAAAAATAGAGGAGCAGGTGAAAAGAAGATTGAAATTGATATTCGTAATATCACGCATCAAATTCACTGTGCTGAAAAAGAGTTAAAAGAAATTGCTAAAAATAGAGAAACACAAAGACGGCAACGTAAAAAAACAAAGATTAAAAGTGTTGCATTAGTCGGTTATACCAATGCAGGTAAATCTTCTATTATGAATGCCCTCATGGAACGATTCCATAAAGAAGATAAAAAAGTGTTTGAAAAGGATATGCTATTTGCGACGCTAACAACAAATACAAGAAATATTCACTTAGATAATAACCATCAGTTTTTAATTTCTGATACCGTAGGATTTGTGTCTGATTTACCACATAACTTAATTAAAGCATTTCATTCCACACTAGAAGAAGTAGTACACGCTGATTTATTGATCCATGTGATTGATCTACACAATCCAGAATATCGCAAGCATAAGCAAGTGAGTGAACAAACGTTAGCCAATATTGATGCAGGAGATATTGAGGTTTTAAATGTTTATAACAAGTGTGATTTACGCGATATTGATTATCCAACGCTTAAAGATGATCAATTATATATTAGTGCCAAAGATGAACAAAGCATTACGATGTTAATTGATACCATTGGTCAAAAACTGTTTAATGATATTCATACAAGTTTATTGATTCCTTATGAAGAAGGAGCATTGATTTCTACATTAAATACAAGTTGTAAGATCATTTCACAAGCATACAAAGAAACAGGTGTTTTACTTACATTATCAATGGATCAAGTTTTATACGAACAAGTGAAACAGTATGAAATTAAATAGGATAAAGTCAACCACATTGATCTGAGTCCTGTCAAGTAGACACTCGAAATATCTAAAAAGCTTTATACCCCAGCTAGTCCTGTACTAGCTGGTTTTTTCTTTCATATTTAATCGCT
>SAAR01000655.1 GCA_009916335.1 Erysipelotrichia bacterium
ATAAAGAAGAAAAATATTCAGAAAGAGACGAAGAAGGTAATATAATTGAAAGAGCTATAATGACTGGACACGGTGGATATTATAGCACATACTTTAAAGCACTTGAAAGAGCAATGGAAACGTATGCAAACAAAAAACTTGACGAATATAAGGCTTCCTTAAATGGTGGCTAACGTGTCGCAGCTAAACGCTGTTGGCGATTTGAAACACAAAAATAAACTTAATATGGAACACGAAAATTTGAATACAGAAGAAACCGCCAATAGCGATTTAGGTGCTGTTAGTGGTAGTGCTTTACCTGATGGTTGGTTAGATTGGAATACACTTTCACTTGACCAAATGGTAGAGTATTTGAGAAAAAAATATATGTTTAGTAGTAGTGGAGATGCAAAGTGTATTTATCATTTGATAGAGTTCTATGATAAGCACAAATAGCATTACCGATAACGTTTCGCAGGTTTGACCAGTAAAAGATTATAAACTAAAAACTTAACACAATGGACAAAAGTAAAAATATCAAAGTAGCTATCATGGGAGCAGGAAACCCTTTATTGGTTAAACCTGCTGTTACCAACAGTGCTTCTAATCAGGCAGAAATAGTGAAACAAAGACTTCATTATCATTTTGCCAAAACAGACGGCACTTTGGACATTCCGAAAGATATGCCTTTTATGAAAGAGTTTCTAAACGAGGTAAAAAAGTTATGCGACCTTGCTTCTTAGCATTGCTGGTAACGTTGAGTATAAACGGTCGTTTTAATGCAGTTTATACATTGTTAGCTACTGTGCGGAATATTAACAAATAAAATTTAATTAGAATGACAAATATTAACGAAATTATAAAGACAATAGACACATCAAAGATGGAGAGACAAGGTGTTTCTTTTTATGAAATGTGCGAAAGCGAATTTGAAATTTACGAATATCTTGAACAACCAAAAGATAATGAAAGACTTACATACTGCTACTACCATAGATGGATTTGTACGGACACCGAAGTAGGTATTAGGGTTTGGTATTTTGATAATGAACCTGTATGTATTTCTTGGCAACCTTATAGAAAGAGTGATGAGTCTTTTGGTTGGATTAGTAAGGACAAATTTAACCAAGTTAGAAATTACGCACTTTCACTTAAAGATGATAGTCTTGATGTGGATATTGTTGATGATGAAACTATTAATAATGTAGTAGAAAAATTCAACTCTATTGAATATAAGAAATTTGAAGAACGAAACGTAGCATTGTAGTTAACGGCTGGCGGTGTGGTAAGTGCGCCACTACACTGCTAACCAAATCTAATACAACTAATCTTGGCGCATTAACTACACCGCTTGTTATATTTTAGTTTTGCTTGCGGTATTAAATGTAATAATATGAAAGTAACAGAAAAACAATTACAAATTATGTTTAGGGTTCTTGAAGGAACATTGAGTATGTATGATAGAAAAGATATGAACTTATTTGGTTATGACCAAGAAACAAGATTAAGAATTTATAACCAAATATTAAATCAACAGTCTGATAAATTGGTAGATGTTAAAAATACCGATGAAGATAGCAAGCAAAATTAAATATAACGTTTTATTTACGAATGTTTTTTATGTTATATAACATAAAATTAAACCCTCAAAAGTTTTGTTTATTCAAAAATAAGTGTTATTTTTGTGGTGTAAAGTTACACATCTCACGACCTTGTAACTAAAAAATTTTAGCCCTCGTTAGGTGCGTATTGAAGTGAGATGCAATACAATCCTATCGGGGGCTTTTTCATT
>SAAR01000128.1 GCA_009916335.1 Erysipelotrichia bacterium
GTCATCAATTTCAATAAATTATAGTAAAGGTTATAAACTAAAAGGGCATAAAATAGAGGTAATAAAATGATTTTAATGCAATGCGTAACCTGTGGGGCTTCAAATTTCACTAATGGTAAATGTGATTATTGTGGCAACCGGTACGAAGTAAATGAAGATAAAATATTTTACGATAATTCAACAGAAGATTATTCATCATCAGATAAGGAAACAACTTTTGAAGATACTAAAACAGGAAAATTAATACTAAAAATCATGATTTATACTTTAGTATCTATTGTTTGGTTTGCAGTAACTGTATTTATTCCACCGCTATTTATAATAACAATTATTTTATTAGTAGTCTATGGAACTTATTGCTTGATAAATAAAAAGAAATAGTTTATAATTGTGTATATAGAGTTAAAGAAAGGAAGTAAATAGATGAATAAATCAGATTGCTATACTTGTGGAGAAGAGTTTGAAGATAATAATTGTGAGTTTTGCTCATTTGCTTATCCCTTTTGTTCGCTAGAATGCTATGACAAATATATTGAAAGTTTATGAATGGAATGATGAAAATAAAATATTTTAATGATAAAAGATATTGCCACTGCTTCGATATACCAACGAGTGACGGCTTAGGAGTTTGCAAAGGTTGCAGAGGATACACAAATATCTGTTATAGTTGCGGTCTCTGTTTACATTGCTGGTACACATCACAGGTTGAATTGTTTACTGAATATAATGAGCCTGAATTACTAGCACTTACAGAAAAGTGGAATAAATTTCATCAAATTAGAAAGACTGATAATCGAAGTTAATATTTGACAAAGGGAAAGTAATTTGATAGAATAGTGTTATAGAAAGAGGTGCAGAGATGACAGCCGAAGAAATAGTACAAAACTACCAAGTTAAATTACTAAAGATTATATTCAAAGAAATTGATAGCCTGATAAAGAAAAAAGAAAAGTCTGATATCAATGCAAGTAAACTTGCTGAAAATGGGTACTCTGTGAGAACATCAGCACATTGGAAGTCATTAGGAAATGCAGAGTTTTACATTAAAGAGATTTATCAAAAGCTGAATGCTTTAGCTGAAATTGATAGACTATTCCATTGGTCAAGTCGTTTACATCAAGAGCAATTACAATTTGTTAGTAAATACCCTAAAGTTATGGAAAAATACAGACAATCAAATTAAGGAGAATAAAATGAAATTAGATTTAGAAACAGCAAAAACTTTAACAATTGTTATAGGTGTTAGCTTCGCAGTTATAGTTATTGCATGGCTGGCTATGATTGCAATATTGAGTATTACATGGCTTGGAGGAATTATCTAATGGGATATGTACAACATATTAAATGGTCTGATGAAGCAGTTACAAAATATAATTATAATCAGAGTAAAGAAGAAGTGATTGAAATATTAAAAGAAGATATTAATGATCGTGATATTTTATCAACTTGGGCTGATGATGAAAATGGTAAGCAAATAGCTTATTTTGATAAACATATTCAATTAATTACAGGAGAAGAAGAAATGAAAAAAGTAACAAAAGAAGAAGCATTAGAAAGAATTAATTTCGATATTCATGTTCATAGACGTTACATCAAAGAAGTTTTAGACGCATTAGAAGAAAAAGGCTATATTAAGTTTAAAAAAGAACCTAAAAAGTATAAAGTGTTCGTCAAACTTGTTACCATTGGAGAAGAAAATAAAAAACTTTACTATGTAAATGAATATCATTTGACTGATAATATTGATGAAGCTAAGCGATTTGAAACTTATGAAGACAAAAACGGTTATGGCTATGAGTTTGTAAAGGAGTATTAAAGTGAACTTACAAGAGAATCAACATTATCAAAATAAATATGGACAACAGCTTAAAGATTTTATTATCGCAAATGACCCAGAATTTTGGAAAATTGTTTGTAATTGGTCAGCTATTAAATATTATATTAGAGCTGGTAAGAAAGACGGAGAAAGCCTAGAGAAAGACTTAGGTAAGTGTAAAGATTATGTTAAAGAATATGTAGCTTTAGAGGAAACTAGTAGCGTAAATGAAATTATGGAAGAGTTAGAACGAATCAAAGCTCAATTTGAAGCATGGAAAGGCGAATAAAATGACAGAAAAAATTATTATCTCTAAAGAGTTGAACGAATGGTTGGAAGAACACCAAACGTTAGATACTGATGATACAATATATAGTAAACGTTTTGGCAGAGAAATTTTCGACAAATTGTATGAAGAAGTAGAAGTTAGCAATACAGAGAAATATGACAATATTTTAGCAGCATTTGGCTTAAGTGGCTATACTAAAGCAGCTCACTTATGGTTATTATTGAACCGTGACAAATGGGAAGTAGAAGAAGATGAACTGTTTTATATCTGTATTCCTGAACCTGATAGCGTTGACGCTTGGCTAACTAAAGACGGAGGGTTTCAATATTGGTCTAAACTACCTAATCAAAAACATTATAAATGGACACAAGAAGAAATTGATAAACATGAAGTAGCTAAACATCTAGAATACTTCAAAAAGAAAGTAGAAGAATGAAAGTAAAAGAATTAATCAAAGAGCTAGAAAAGTTTGATGAAGACATGGAAGTTCAATATTATTATGAATCATATTGTGGAACTATGCGTGTTCACGAAGTTTCTATTCAAAATGAAGATTATGAAAGCGATGAAAAAGAAGTAGTTGTTATTTCTTAAAAGAATGAAAGTTTATGCTTGACAGTATGAACTTTTTTTGATATTATAGTCTTATAGAAATGAAGGAGAACAAAACAATGATAGTATTAACAACTAGAAAACAACAAATCGTCAAAGAATATGGAATCAACACAACTTTCACAGAAGAAAAAATGAAAGATAAAGCATTCAGGAGAAAATGGACAATGTACTTGTTGAGTATTCAATATGATGTGAGCGGTGCTGAAATTCCTGAAGAAGTATTACAAGAAGAAGCGGATCTAATTTTCGGTTAAAAGAACAAAATTAATGTTTGACAGCATTGACTTTGTTTGATACAATGGCATTATAGAAATAAAGGAGATAGAAATGGAAAAATACAACGTTAAATTGATGAACAACAAAAAAGGATATTTGAACTCTTTTAAAAACAAGCTAGGCGAAAAGTTCCTATTCCTAGGGTTCAAAGAAGAAAGAAATAACTTTAAATCAGAGTTCACTAAAGAAGAAATTAAAGCGATTGATGAAAGATACTTGGAATTTATTGAAGAGATATAAAGTTTATGTTTGATAAAATAACAAACTTTTGATACTATTGTCTTATAGAAATTAAGGGAAATAAAAATGATTGATGAAGTAATTACTGAAAAATATGTTTTTAAAATAATTTATATTGACGGAACAGAACAAGAATTTGAACACGGAGGAATTTATGCAAGTGTAAAACAAAGATATTTGTGGTTTAAAGAAAACAAAGAAATTGCTAAAGTTTTTGTATTTAAATTAATTCCGCAACAGCTAGATACATCAGATTGGAGTAGTTTATAATAGCAATGCGAAAAGATATGGAGATAATAGCTTATAACCCTATGACTGAAGAAGAACTACACTTTAGTTGTAAGGCTCAATGTGCTAAGTATTTCGGACTTAAAACTAATACAGTCATCAGGTGGCTTGGCAACGGTAGACCTGTAATTGAACTACTGATAGACCTAGATAGAAACCAAGTGGAAATTGAAAAGCAAAGTAAACTAAATGGCTTTGAATTATTTACGATTAAGGAGTGGTTGGACTATGTGTAAGAAACGCAAATACACTAAAATGGGTGCTTTATATTCAATAGCAAGTGCCCAACATGCTAAAAAGAGCAATAAAAACAAGAATGATAAAATACCAGTTAGAGCTTATTACTGTAAGTGGTGCAATTTATATCACTTATCAAGTCAGCAAAGATTAAATATAAAGACAGGAGTGATTGGATAATGGAAAATGAATTTACATACCACAAAGGTTATTACTTTACAAGTAATTTTAGAGAAGTCAGAAGCATTAAGTTTGATGATAAAATAGAAGCCATGAAATGGTTTGAATCGTTACCTGAAAAACAAAGAATTGAAGTTGATAAACATACTGAAAGCATTGAGGCTATAGCATAATGACAAATGAAGAATTATACAGTAGAATTACTGAAGTACTAAAAGAACAAGGTATTGGAATCAATCAACTTGAGTTAAAAATTAAAAGTGAAACAGGTAAATATCCTTGCCTAAAAACGACTAAATCACGTTTGAGTTTACCGAATACGGTGGTATTTCCTTATCTTACTATGTTTTTCAATGATGATGAAATGCACGATATCACACTTAAAAAGATTGATAGCGTAGGAGATAATGGAGGAGCGTTTGACTTACTAGATGAGTTATTGTCTAGCTTAGAACCAAGTAAAGAGTATCTGTATAAGCAACGATTGAAACGTAAAATGCAAAGGGAGGCAATGAGATAATATTACACAAGTATACAAGTGAGATTAATAGCTCAAAATATCCACGGTCAACAGCACGAAAGATTGCTAACGATTTGAATAAGAATGACCCTTTTAATAATTATCTAGTAAGCCTTGAGTTAGGTTCTAAACGATATATTATTGAAAAATTTGAAATTAGAGGTATGAATAGATGAAGCGTTACTACGTAGAAGAAGAAGACGGCAAAGAGATTAAACGAAAACTCATAACTTTTGATAATGATGATTTAACACAGCTTTCAGATGATGAGCTAGAAACATTATATTATGAATCATCAGCTCAATTTTTAGCTAAAGCAATGCACTTTATGAAGATTGAGAACGAACTATTTTCAAGAAAGAATGTAACTGTAAGTGATGAATTTCTAGAACAAACTGGAAGTAATATTTTTGAAGCCATTAATCAGGTAAGCAATTGAACCACGGAAAAGGAGAGTAATTATCTTTATTTTAACAGACCCAACTATCACATCAATCAACTATATTCAAAAATCTCATAAAAGGGCGGATAAGGGCTTTAATGATATTGTGGCACAATTATATGACCAAGAGTTTAAAACGCAAGAGAAAGCAAAATATGAGCATATAAGGCAAGCTAAGGAGGAAGCACTTGAAGAACAACGAGTTGAAGAAGATAAACGAAGAGCTGAAGTTGCTAAACAAGCCGAAGATGACAGAAACGCAAGAGAACATAATCAGGCTACTGAACAATCTAACAACGAAAGAACTCGAGGAATTAGTAGAGAAGATGAGAATGATAAAGTTGTACCAAACACAGAAAACACTGACATTATTGAGGAAGAATGGTCGAGCGTAAGTCCTGAACAAGCAGCGAATTACATGTCAAGTAAGACAGTAGTAAGTGCTGGCAAATGGCTTGATGTGATTTACAAGGAATCTAGTGGAAACCCTTATGTAGAAAATCCTATTGGGTGCTGGGGGCTGTTACAGATTAATCAAAGCGTACATGGTAAAGTATCTAATTTAAGCCCTCAAGAATATCTAGACAAAGCTGTAAGTATCTATCAAGGTTCAGGCGGTGCAGCATGGGAAACATGGTAAACATAAACAAAAACAAAATAAATTAAAAAAATAGAAAGCAGGATATCTTCATTTACAAAATAAAACCCCCACAATTAAGTGAGGGCCTTTTTTATTTGTTTGGAGCCATTTCAACTTTGATGTTATTAGCTTGTAAGAAACGCAAGTGCCAAGGTGCACCCTCATTCCAAACGTAATGCTTAAGCTCTTTGCCTGTCGTATCCTTATAAATTTGTTTAACAATAGTCCATTGGTCGCCATTAGTTAAGCCAATTACTTTTGTTCCGTTAAAGTATGATATTCCGCCAGCAGGTTTTCCGTCTTTTGTATTAACTTGATATGTAAATTTCATTAAATCGTCGTCCTCTAATTCTGTATTTGTTTGTGTATTGTTTACTGCAACCGTGCTACTAGTTTGCCCTGTGAGACGCTTGTTTAGTTCTGCGATAAAGTATGAGCGACAACTCTCTACCGTGCCACCATGAGCTTCCACGGAACGTCTAGGGCATGAAGTAGATGATAACTCTTGATGTAGCTTCACAGTATCATGATTAGGAGTTAGTTCCCATTGTTTCATATACTTAGCTACGTCATCTAGTACCGCTTGCTCATTTCTCAAGAACTGGCTTAAATCGCCCTCTGATTGGCACACTTCCCAGCTTGCATAATTTGCATTACCATATGAGTTAGCACAATGATATGCCATATTAGAGAAGTCAGAAGCCTGTAATCGTCCGTCGTTTCCAATATAAACATGAGCAAAGCCATTTTCTGGGTTTTGTTTAGGTAGCCAATCATCATAGAAACTAGCATTAGCACCGTTTGAGCCTGCGTCGTTATGAATTACAACCCCAGTAGGATTATACCCACGAACGCCAGCATTAGTTATATTCATTCTTTTTTATCCTCCGTTTGTTCTTCTTCCGCTTCAGGAATATTTACACCATTCTTTTTAATAAGTTTAACCAAACCGTCGAACATAGGACTGATTTTTGCGACTAAATAAATAAATTGCCCTACAAAGTATAACAAAGCTACATTAATCACAGTTTTAGCAATATCAGAAGTTGAGGGTGTTTGTGTAAAGAAGAATACTGCATACAAAACCCATAGGGAGAAAATAACCGTTAAATCAATTACAAGTCTACGTTTAAAAGGTGGGTTCATTGCTTCTCTATCTTTGACCCACGTAGCGAAAAGAATCGCTAAAATTAAGATAGTTATTAAAATCATTTTCGTTACCATTTTATTTTGCTTTCTATTTTGTTATTTAATAAAGTAACTTCCGTTACCACGTGTTGCAATGGCATTAGAATCAATACGTGTACCCCACCAATAAATACTACCATCTGGGTTTATATCAATATGGAAACTGGTATCTCTTCCAGCAAAATGCCCAATAATACTTTGAACAGTAGCTGGGCGAAATGGTCTATCTACCCACGTTCCGGACATCATATCGCCTTTATTTATATTTGCTACACTACCAAAGAACCTAACAATTACTAAATCATTATTCTTTTTAATAAGTTGCAATTGCAAACCATTACCAGTTTCAACTGTCAACGTTTGAACTGGAACATTGATTGAACCTTTAAGTGATATATCATTTGCAGAAATACTACCAAAAGCACTAGTCTGGACAATTGGTTCAGTACTTATTACACCAGTTCCTGAAGTTACAATAACATCAAAACAAACTTTCAAAACTCCAGAACCATTGTTTATATCAACACGGTTACTATTATTTGAGGTTTCTGCTGATAAACTTACAGGGTTTGCTGTTTGTGTTAAATCAATATTTGCATGAATATAGTTGACAGAATTAGCCTTTAAAGCTACTGTTTCGTTTAATAGTTCAAAATACCTCCCGCCTGCAATGATTGATGTATTGACATATTGAATGTTAAGAGCTGTGTTTAATGTTTCTGACCAGTCTTTTCGTCGAATCGTTCCATAGTCCATTCCTGTCAACATCATATATAACTTTCCGTCATTATTAGAACCGACTGGGAACTCTGTACTATTTGGACTAAAGAATGTAAAGTTTTTAATTGTCATTTTTAACCTTTCTTGAAATTATTTTTGCTTTATCTAAAACTGGGTTATCAGTAATTGATAGCTCCAACAATCTAAATTTTCTACCACCATACGGATAACCACCAATTGATACAAATTGACCGACTTCGTACAATAGCGTAGTTTCAATTATAAGCGAGTTTTCGCTATTATAATATACTTTACCAGATAGTAGTTCTAAGTGGTCTTTACGAAGCTCTCTGTACCCTCTAAAGCTATCTATTCTATATTTGTCTCCATAAGTAGCTACATACTCATATAACATTTGGTTTGTCTCCACTTTCTACAAAAATAAGTCTATCATTAAACTCCGTTTTAACCCTGTCTGCTATATATCCTGAATATAGTTTTCCTTCATACCAAATATCAACCAAGTCATTAACATACAAAGGTAAGAGTTTATTTTGGTTAAAAATTAATCTTGTAACGATTGTAGAAGGAGAAATTTCAGCTTTAATGGTAGACATGTCTGGAGGGTTTCCGTGGTCGTCTCTATCGTAAAATAGCGTCTTAGCCGTCCTTACTTCTGGCAAGTCTGTTCCGTCTCCGCCATAAGTGCTATAATCTATGACATCTCCATTGTTTTTTGTTGTGTACATCTTAGGTGGGTCTGTGTAGTCGTCTGTGGTTGAATTTTTAACGAACACAACAGCAAAGTTATAAGCTGAACGTTCTACTATTGTCTCTGTGTCCATTGTCACGCTTTGCTTAATATCTACCCTTGTCGTGATTCTATTTCTATTCCAGTTTCTTGAGGCAAAGTTAATAAACAACAAGTTTCTAGGGTCTGTTTCAGATGAAGCATGTTGAATTGTTGTAGTTGGTTGAAATTGAACCTTGGAAAATATTCTTTTAGCTACATCAGTAGCTGATGAAGTTTCCGCTTTACGATTAATTGTAGCCTTTCCAGCAAAGATACTTGAATTAAAGAAATAACCATAACTCATTAAATTATTTTTATTAGGATCAATTAAATAATCAATGATACCAAAGTTTGTCGTTTTAGTTATTGCGTTTGGAACGTCAAGACTTTCAATCATTGCCCAAAAGTAGTTTTTTAATGTAGCTTTATTACTTTCATCTACATCTGTTACAAGGTAAACCATATCTAAGTTAAGTTTTTTCTTTTTACCTAGCACTAGGTCAATTGGAACAACTTCAGGAAAAAGTATTTGAACAATATCGCCAACTTCTACCGAAACGGTCAATGTAGCTGATGAAGTGTAAAGATAGCCTGTTTCCCACAGTTCAAAATTAATAACTTGACATCTTGCCTTTGGTATTGGAAGGCCTCTTTTTTCTTTTTTACCATTAGGCATGCTGAAATCAGATATATTGTAATAGTTAGGGTTAAAGTTATCATAAACGTTAGCTTCTAACATTAAACGAAGTCCGCCTTTCTCTTGATTTTAAACTCTGCCTTACTTAAATTAATTAGCTCCATTTGACCTTTTTCAATTATACGAGTTCTGTATCGCTCAAAGTCCATTACAGGGAATAAGTTTAGTGCAGTTGTACCCTTCCAACCTTGATAAGTTTCGTCATTTACATCTGTATTTATTAAAATGTAGTCTTGTAATTCTTCCGTCTTAAATACAATTGCAGTATATTCATTTCCAATATCGTCTAAAAATCTAACTCCAGTAGGTGTTTTAGGAAGTTGCGGATATAATATCCCCATAAAACTAAATATTTCGTCTTTTATATCCCAACGACTTA
>SAAR01000656.1 GCA_009916335.1 Erysipelotrichia bacterium
ATGCAACATTGCATTACTCATATAAATATTTTGCAATAGCCCATCCAAATAACAAGGTCAATAATAGAGCAGGCAGTCTCATTAACACCCCTGATGGATTTTTAAATGCATGTGCCCCAACAGGTGCAAATCCATTTACTATTTTTAATTCACCTTGCGGATATAGTTCAGAAGCGGCCATGTCAAGTGCAGTCATTTATGTGTATCGTGAAAGACCTTACGATATTTTAACGTATGATGCACAAGAGGTAAAAGATTATTTGATTAAAAACGATTCTTGGAGAAGAGATGGAATCGAAGAATACCGTGAGGTATGTGAGGTAAAAAAATAGTATTGGGTGTTTACATGTAACGTTTTTGGCGTTACATGTAAAGCATTACTGAGTAAACTTTCTACTTATGAAGTAGTGCGATAACCTCTTTATCAAACAAGAACGCATCGATGAGTTTTTGCATAGCGATTGGGTAATTCTCAAGCGTGCTTGGAATGGCTGTTGCAGCAGCGAAGGATGATTCCCACTCATGATGAATGGTATAGTTTTTATTGAACACCTCTTTTTCACGCATCACTATTTTAAAATTCGCAGACAAATCAGCCGTTCCCGTGCTCATACCTGTATTGAGTTTATTGCTTAGTAGCTCTGTGACAATCTTAATATCAGAACTCTCATAGTAAAGAGAAGCTTGCATCAGCTCTTCTTTTAGAGAAATTTCAAGATACTCTTGAAAGCTTCCGCCATAAGGAGAGAGCATTTTATTGGTTCCTCTGCCCACCAAAACCGCTTTCGCTTGTGCCTCTGCCGAAGAAAAATGATTTTTTTGAACCGCCATTGTTTTTAAATCGCTATCTTTCAATTCGTTAATCGAATTAAAATTGGGAGTAAATTCAATTCCCTTGCTCGAACACCCAGAGATAAACAGCAATAATCCTACATAAAATACAATATTTTTTAAATATTTCATTCTTACTTTCCTCTTTATTGGTTAAATTTATCTGTTTTTTCTAGTTTGATAAGCATGCTTTTAAAAGCTGCTTCCGTTGCTCTCTTAGCCGACAAAGAGAAATCTTTCATTAGTTCGCCCGCACTTGCATGCCCTTGTGTAGACACCGTATCACTCCATACCATCTCCCCATTCAGGTTTACAGCATTACATGAAAGCTCCACTGTAAAATCCGTTGGTGGCCAGATAAGAATATTGGTAGAGGATGAATCTGTTTTGATTTTTGTTGTAAATAAGTAGACGATATTTTTATCCATTATATACGCTTTATCTTCAAGGGACTTGACCGCATAAACCCTCTTAAATTTTTGAGAAAGCATTGTATTTAGAGCACTTTCAAGATCAGCATACGGCGTATAGGTGATGTTATCTCCGCCTCCACCAGGCGTTGTTGTTGCCATTTTTTTCGCTTCATCAGAGATGAAATACCCCACATTCACATCTGCTTTGTTTTCGACTTGCATTGCTCGCACATCCGTTAGGGACGGTGCAATAGATATTTTATGAGAACATCCACTCAGTAATAATACAAGAAAAATTCCACCTATAATAACTTTCATCTCTATCCTTTATTTGACAAATTTTTTTGACCTCTATGTTGCGTCAAACACCCCATAAACCAAAGCATCTAATACAACTTAACCCTTATATGTAAAAACCTAATGTAGCTTAATATTTTTTTCCTACACAAGGAAGCAACTCTTTTTCGTTAATCTCTTCCACTAAAGGTTTTAAACTCTTAAGTGTAAAAAGTTTCAGACTCTCAC
>SAAR01000657.1 GCA_009916335.1 Erysipelotrichia bacterium
TATCTTGTAATTGATTGGATTCTTCCATCATGTCGAACATTCTAATTCCAGCAGCTACAACCATCAGCTTCTTTTTGATCGGCAATGCTTCCACAATGAAAAGCATACCTATTAATCCTGCCACAAGAGGGCCACGACTAGCAGCACGTGCAATACCTACGATAGCTAGAATTATACCAACAACGAGACAACCTTTCAACAACCATGCGAATCTATTTTTTTGCTTAAACCGCATCAACAATGCACTACTGATAATAAGCAAAAA
This sequence comes from Erysipelotrichia bacterium, assembly GCA_009916335.1. Next base: position 266 of record SAAR01000657.1, read on the forward strand.
AGCAGAAGTATCACCAAAAGCCAAAGTAGATTGGCGTTCATTTAACTGCATTCTACCAGACCCTTCATTTACAGAAGCCGAAAACATGACACCGTAAAAAATAATAATAAGACAAAGGAAAAATAATATCCAGATGATGCGATTCCATCGAATATTATCATGGCCATAAAGAAAGGCCAAGACAGGCAGAAGTGTGATTCCATACATGAAAAGCAGCACCATATTACTAGCTTCTGGATAATACAGTCTATCTGTGGTGAAGAGCACCTGATAAGTACACCTAACAATCATCAACAAAAAAATCAACATAAAAAGTTTAGCTGGTTTATTGAATGCTAGTAGTGTTTTTTTTGTAAAAAGCACACATAACAAAGCCACACCCAACGCAACCCCACGATAAAGGACGCTTGGGAAGAAAGGTAAAAAGGTTGTAATCATCTGGAAACCTACCATGATTAAAATAAAATTTAATTCATTGAGGTTTAATATCTTTTGTGCTAACTTCATATACTTTCAAATAATTTTTGCCATTTATTATAAATGACATCTTCTGAGAATTGATTTAAACTATTTCTAGCATTAATAGACATCTGTTTCAAAAATGTCTCATCTGACATAAGTCTGGCAAGGGCTGAAGCCAATTTCTTAGAATCAAATTTGTCAACCCAAATACTATCATAACCATCCCTTGTGAGGGTAGGAAGAGAAGAAAAACTTTTATATGCGACAAGTGGTATTGATTTTGACTTAGCCTCCAATATAGTCATAGGAAATGCCTCATGACTAGAAGTATTAACTAATATTTTACTCTTTGAATAATATTCTTCAGGATTTACTCTTCCTACAAATTCAACATTTTGCAAATCTAAGGAAGATGACAACTGCTTCATATAATTTAAAGAAAGCCCATCTCCTAAAAATTGCAACTTCCATTCAGGGTAATTACGATACACTAATTTCCAAGCTTTCAATAACTGATCAGGACGTTTAACAGAGTAATCAAAAGTCCCAACCCACAAAACGATATTCTGCTTTACGTCTAATGGAACCGTACTTTCACCTTTTGTGTCACCAAAGTTTTCTATAACAGAAATTTTCGGATAGTCCTCCAAACCACACATTTTCAAATATTCAGGAACTTGCTCTCTACAAAGAAGTAGTATTCGATCACTCACATTTAGTGTTTGCAGATACATATTCCTATATTTGTTAATATAAAAACCAACAAGCATCTTGTTGACAAAAGGCCTTTTTAAGAATTTGAATATGAGAGATAAATGATGTGCTCTTAAATATAGTTCTTTTTGGTAAGCGTAATTATATACTGGAGTAAGGATAGAATTGTGATAACAAGTAATAATCTTAACATTAACTCTCACCTTAATCAACCCTAAAAGGTTGATAATAGAAGGACTAAATGCAGCTTGATTCACAATTACATCAATTTTTTTCTCTCTTATAAAATAATATAAGTAATCTACGTTCACATTCTCGTTAGC
>SAAR01000658.1 GCA_009916335.1 Erysipelotrichia bacterium
CAAAAGCGCTCTAAACACAGCATTGTCGTTGAAGCCATGCAAATGTTAGATTCTAAAGAGAGTGACAAAGAGTGGGGGACACAACCTTCCTCAAAATCAGAAACACCCATTCCTATGCCACCCACTGAAAAAATGGTTTTTGATCCACTCATAGAAGACGAAGAGCTCCTGTTTTAAGCACCATCTATTTCAAAATACACCTAATTTTAAAAGGAAACCCATGTTAAAAAAACTTATGCTCTTTTTGTGCCTTGCCACTGGTCTTTTTGCAGCTCCACAGCCAAGCAAATCCATCGTTAAAATCACTTCTTCTGTTTCACTCCCTAGCTACCAATACCCTTGGCAAAATGGGAAAATACAAGAGTTTGGTGGATCAGGTGCTATCATTGCAGGACAAATGATATTAACCTCTGCACATGTGGTTTCCAATGCAAAGTTCATTCAAGTCGCAAAAGAAAATGGTTCTAAAAAATACACCGCACATATCAAATACATCTCTCATCAAGCAGATTTAGCCCTTTTGGAAGTCAAAGACAAGAGTTTTTTTGAAGGAAGTGAAGCATTAAAAATCAGTACCGATGTCAAACAAGGTGACACCATCACTGTTCTTGGCTTTCCTATTGGAGGCACAACCATTTCTACCACCAAAGGGGTCATTTCTCGCATTGAGCGAACCTTATATTCATGGAGTTATGAATCTATGCTTGGTATTCAAGTTGATGCTGCAATCAATCCAGGAAACAGTGGCGGACCAGCCATTAATGCCAAAGGCGAAATTGTAGGAATAGCCATGCAAGGATTAGCAAAGGCAAACAATATTGCCTATATTGCACCATCACTTATCATCAATACCTTTTTACTGGATACCAAAGATGGCAAAATCAATGGTTATGATAACAGTGATACCAAAGTTCAATATTTAAATAATGATACGCTAAAGAATCACTATGAACTAAAAGGAGATAAGGGTGTTGTTGTCACGCATTTAGATAAAAATGAACATGACCTTCGCTTAGGTGACATTATCCTTTCCATTGATAATATTCCCATTATGAATGATGGTAACATCAAAACACCATATGGCGTTATGTACTATAAGCATGCACTTCATTCAAAACCAGTAGGTGATACTCTGAAATTTACCATTATCAGAGATAAAAAGAATATAGACATTACCTACACTCTAAAGCAAAAGCACCAAATTGTTTATACAGAAAAAGATAAAGAGCCACGGTATTTGATTTATGGGGGATTTATCTTTAGTCCATTAACCTATAATTATCTATTACCCATTAGTTCTGCAAATGTCAATTTTGAATTCTATTTTTTAGAAAATTGCAAAACAAAACATTTTAAAGAAGCCGTAATGATGCTCTATGAAACCCTCCCTCATGAGATCAATACAGGCTATAAATCACATGGCGATATTGTTAAATCGGTTAATGGCGTTGATGTAGTAAATTTTGGGCACTTTGTGAAACTGATTGATGCATCCAATACTCCTTTAACTATCATTGAGTTTGTTGATGAAGATTTTAAAAAGATTATTTTAGATACCAAAAAAGCCAAAGAGAGTTTTGAGGAGATTAAGGTTATTTATGGGCTCAGTACAGATCGAAGATTGTAATAAAAGCGATAATACATGACACACGATGAAGCACTAAAAACCATTGCCATACTCAAAGAACGAAATGACCTAAGCCTTGAAGAAATTTGCAAAGGGTTTCAGATAGCTTTAGCACTTTGCGATGATTTGCTTGTG
>SAAR01000659.1 GCA_009916335.1 Erysipelotrichia bacterium
TTGTTCGAGAGCAAAAACCAACTATGGTAAATCATGGTGAAAAAATAAACTTGTTTGAATTAGAGAGATTGGTTGAAAAATTTAAAAATAGAGCATAACGGTTTATGTATGAGCAGTAGCAGAACACATAACTTAATTAGAAGTAGAGAGTTTAATATTAACAACTGCAATAGTTTAAAACGTCTAACGGCTATTGCTTATATACTTTGTTAGGCAATGTTTATTATGACTAAGAAACAGATATTAAAACTTCGACCTGAATTTAAATTAGGTATGGGTATGATAATGATAGATTGGTTTGAAATTACAGAAGGTGCTGGATTTTTCTGCATTAGAAGTGGGCTTAGGCACGCTGACGGAGAAACTAAATCACCATACCATTATGAAGATTGTGTTGGCGGTAAAAATGCAGAAAAAATTGCAATGAAGAAGTTTAATGAGTGGTGGGCTTCTTTAAATGTTGACTAACGGATTGCAGCTAACAGAAGTGGCTGCTTGTAAGAACTTCTGAATTAAAAACAAATGCTTGTAGCAGCCGTTTTTGCTAGGTGCTGTTATAGGCTGTAAAAATTACGGATTATGAAAAAAGCAACAATAAGTATAGAGTGTGGTGAACTTGCACCGAATGACGGAATGGTAAAAGTTTGGTGGTGGAAGGATGGTGCTGAACTTAACCAAGAATGGGAAGCAACTAAACCAGTATGGGAAATATTTAATGCACACCAGACTTTTTTACTGTGTGTTGTAGGGGAAACAATTGAAGTTTCTGAAAAGGTAGTGCTCTCAAACTTTGTACAGGTGCAGTAATTTTTATTGTGGCTAACGTTTCTCAGATATATTTAGGTTTTTTTTAATATATACTCTAAAATAATTTAATACGATGAAAAGTAAAAATAACGTAAAAAGTTTCAGAGAGTTCAATGAAAACTTGAATATATCTGATGTTAGAAGTAGTAAATCAAACGTTAAGGTTACGGAAATCGGACAAAAATTCACCGTCAAATTACCTACTCAAATAATGAGAGATAGTAAATTTTGGAAAGAAGGAAAAGCTTATACTTGTACGAATATTGTTGAATTTGACGGACTTGATAGTGAAATATATGTTGATGATAATTGGATTTCTGATAGTTTCACTACCGTAGTTTGATTTATTACTTCTAACTTATCTATATCTACAAAATACAATTATTATGACAAAACACGAAATAGAAAAAGCGGCAAGAGAGTATAATCAATCTCTTGACTTAATATCACTTAAATCTTTCACAAGTGAAGATATGCCTTTTGTATTGAGAGGAGCTTTTAAGGAGGGACTTGAATTCGCTAACAAACACTATTTAAAAAGGAAATGAGCTTAAGTGTGTACTTGATAGAGAAAAAGGGTAAGGAGATAGTTACCTGTTATGCTTGTGGTCATAAATACGAAGCAGAGGTTAATGAAACACTATACAGTGATAACATAACCCATAACTTGGGTAGAATGGCAGAGCAAGCTGGTATCTATGAGGCACTTTGGCGACCACATAGGTTAAGGAGTGATTATAATATTCGCCAAGCTGATTTTACAGCAGAAGATGAGTTTGAGGCAAGTGTTACAATTAGGGCAAAAGATATAATCCATTTTCTTGAAAAAGGCTTGGAAGATTTAAAGAAAAGACCAAACTATTATGAGCAGTTTAATTCTCCTAATGGGTGGGGACTATATAAGCACTTTGTACCTTTTGTAGAAAGGTATCTAAATGCCTGTAAGCAATATCC
>SAAR01000129.1 GCA_009916335.1 Erysipelotrichia bacterium
CCGGAAGGTTGCGGCGTAGGAGGGAGAGAAGGGGCAAGGCTGCATGACTCATGGACGCGTCTCCGGGGATGCGTGGTTGGAGCGCGTGGCGATGACATGGAGTTGTCGGCGGGTGATGAAATTTTGTCCGTGAATGAGCCGCTGGACCAGTGAGGGGCTTTGGTCGGCCAGAAGATGCCAGACGCGAAAAAAACCGATATATTGCAGGGGCCTTTTTTGAATATATGGGGCGTATTTGTGAAGAATGTTGTATTTTTCAATAAGCTGTAAAATTTTAGAAAATACTGTATCTTCGTTTTCTTTGGTGACTTTCATCGTGAAGCTACCTGTTCCATTAATTGTACTCCCGAAGACGGCATCTCCTTTGTATTTCTCTTTCGGGATACTTTCTCCATTAATAGACGACTCATCAATGGATGTAGATCCAGACAAAATGACGCCATCAATAGGTACTTGATCGCCATTCAAAACTTGAAGTTGATCTCCCACTTTTAATTCACTGACATCTACATTTTTTGTACTGCCATCAGGTAGGATTAACCGGGCAGTCGTTGGATTCATTTCGAGTAATTTCGTTATTTCTCGTTTGCTTCTTCCTTCTGCATAATCTTCCAAAAAATGTGCTCCAGAAAAAATAAGAATCAATAATGTTCCTTCCCAAAAATTCCCCATTAAAGAAGCTCCGATTGCCGCTAATCCCATTAGGGGTCCCGAGCGCTTAGTGGGAATTTGTATCGATAAGGGGTACAAATTCCCACTAAACCAATGTTTCAAGGCCTATTTATTTTTTATATTCAATTCTCTTAAGTGTTTAGGAATAGATAACAAGTCAAATTTATACTCTCCAAGAAAAGTGATATGCTCCCAATTAATAGGAGATACATGCTTCATATACTTAGTTACTTCGGGATCTATTTTGACGAGATAATTATAAGCTGCTTGTAAGTAGACGGCGTTCCATATACTTATTGCATTTATTAACACATTAAGCGCACTAGCACTTTGAAGTTGTCGGCGAATATCGCGCTCCATAAATTTTCCGCGTCGCCCAAAAAATAGTTCTCTAGCTAAAGCATTAATCGCTTCTGTCTTATTTAGTCCATGAGTGATCCTTCGCCGTAGCTCACTATCTGTAATATAATCTATCATAAAAATGCTCTTTTCAATGCGACCTAGTTCTCTCAGTGCAAGAGCTACTCTATTCTTACGTGCGTATGAGCCTAGCTTTCCTAATAGTAAAGAACTAGATACTTTTCCTGTTTGAATCGAATAGGCGATTCGTTTAATTTCATCATAGTTTTCTTCAATAATTTTTACATTGATTTTTCCGCTTATATCTTCTGATAAGTTAGGGTAGTAGGAAGGTGATTTGATAGAAAATAATTGTGATTTTTTTATATTTCTGATGCGAGGTTCAAAATCAAAGCCTAGTAATGCGGTCATTCCAAACACCTGATCAGAATACCCATTTGTATCAGTAAAATGTTCCTCAATATCTAGATCTGTTTCATGATAAAGTAGGCCATCAAGGGTATGAGTAGCTTCCCTTGTATTAGTTGAAGCAACCTCGATATGATGAGTCGTATGCCTATCATTTATTGATCGAATCATTGTAGCTCCTTTTTCCATACTTTTGTAATGTGGATTAACATCGGATTTTAGAGCTGAGACGCCCACTGGGACGCGCATTCCGTCTGAAGCAGTGGTTTTTCCTTCACCCCAAAAGTCTGCAACAGGAAGCTTTAACTGATAATTAACCAAAACAGATTGAGCACGAGTCAGAGCTTCTTTATAAAAGCGCCATTGTTTGGCATTGGCTAACTGAGAATAAGAAATTCCAGGAGTTGATTGGGCCATTTTTTCAAGACCAATATTCATCCCTAAACCCAGCAAAGCAGCAAAAATAATTTTTCTTTCTTGTTCACTCGGCGGTTTCCCTGTAGAATCATGACTAAATTCTTGTGAAAAGTTGGTCCAACTGTCCACCTCAATTAAAAGATCACTAAGCCTTATCTTAGGAATTATTGAATAAAGTTTTTTTCTATATATTTCTGCTTCGCTAGGTGTAACTTTTTCCAACTTTTTAAGGTTTGCTCTTGAAATTCTCTTATCAACTGTCGAATAAAATTGAAGCTGTAAATCTAAAATTATTTCCCGATCCTTTAAATAGTCCTCAAACGTGTCTGGAATAGTTTCTGAATCAATACAAGCAGATAAATCAACTAAGTAATCATCAATATTTCGATGGATCATACTTCCTTCAACTGAAATATCTCCTGATCGAATATTGTTCTTTAGCTCGGTGAAAGCTACTAACTCATAGTAAGACCGATCTATTTTCCCCTCTTCTGGCCGAACAAGGCTTTTCCATTTTTTACTCACAAAATCAGTAGAAGTATCTGCCGGTATTTTTCTTTTACCACTATTGTGTAAATCAGTTAGTTGAGTTAGGGCCATGAGGACTGGATTTGCTGCCGGAGTTGCTTTGAACGAAAGGGTCCTCAATAACATTGGCGTGTATCTTCGGAGGTAATTAGCTTTATTTCGAACCATTTCTAAATAGCCATGATTTTTATTACCTGTAATTTTTTTAGCTTCTTCTCCATCTTGTACTAAATCTTCCCAAGGCATGATTCGTTCAATTTCGTCAAAAGGATTACTATCATTATCTTTTGCAAAGTGAAGAGCATCAATTAAAGAAGCATAATGTTCCAATTTTTTAGTAGCCAATTTTCCTTTTTCTTTTAACTGTTCTTGTGAATCACGTGTCCCTTTGCGTTTAATACTTGCTAAAATGCGGTCATTAATCTCAATCAGTTGATCGATCAGATATTGATGATGATTGACTAAAAAAGCAATAAGTAAAGAGTATCTTTTTTCAAGCTCAAAACGGGAGAAGTCATATGCATCATAATTTTCCCCTAGTCTAGCTAGCTGAAGAAACCTGTTCCGATTAATATGGGAGACATTAATTGTCCCGAGTCCCATGGAAGCAATCACTTCCACTTTTTTACAAATACTCATAAAGCTTTCTGGATTTGCCTTACCTGGAATGTCTTTTAGCCAAGCGAGTTTAGTTATTTTCGTCTCTTCATAAATTTGAAACAAACTCTCTAGTTTTTCAATTTGTATATCTGTTAATGAACAGAGTAATATTGAAAATAAGTTGTTTTCTGCTTTATCTCGACAGCGGCTTATAATGTCTTCAAGTGTAGCTATAGATGGAAAAATAATTCTTTTTCGAGTTAAGAAATCAATTGTTTTTTTCATTAGATAGATAGAGTCATCATTTTCTAAAGCTAGTTCAATTAAATATTCTATTAACTGTTTTTGTGTATTAGCACTACCGAATCGATGATAGTTGAATACTTCTAAGATCTCGTTGAAGTGATTTGCACGTGTATTTCTATGATCATATGAATTTAAATCAATTGCATCAAGATGGAGCTGTCGACTCACATAAGAAGTTAGTCTGGTTGATTTAATCGGCCAATTACTTAAAGAACACCCAGGATACCGGGCCAAACAAAGTTGTATCGCAAATCCTAGTTTATTGACCTTTCCACGGTGTTGATTAATAACCTCCAGATCATAATCAGAAAAACTAAAATACGCTTTAAAATCCTCTTCTGATAAGTGGTCTACAGAAAGAAGTTGTTCACGCTGTGAAGTAGTTAAAATTCTTTTCATAGCCATATCTTAAGCATTCCTTTTATTGAGGTAACGGTAAAAGGTTGTTTTGCTTAATTTAGAGGCATCAAGAATTTGACGAATAGAATACTCTTTGCTGTCATACATTTTTAAAGCTAAATCAATTGATAGCTTACCTTTACTTGGACGGCCCCCTTTTTTTCCTCGGACTCTGGCTGCCTTAAGACCAGAGTTAGTTCGTTCAATAATAATATCCCGTTCCAGTTCTGCTAAACTAGCCATAACTCGGAAAAAGAATCTTCCCATAGACGTTGAAGTATCTACGTTATCTTGAATAGATATAAAATTGACACTAAGTTCTTCAAATAATTCAGAAAGTTCAATCAAATGTTTAGTTGATCGTGAAATTCGATCTAACTTGTAAATGACAACAGAATCTCCTTCACGTAGTAGGTTGATCATTTCTTCTAATTGCGGTCGGTCTTTTTTCGCACCAGTTACTTTTTCTTGAAATAATTTATCAATTCCATAATGAGTAAGTGCATCAATTTGTAAACTAAGATTTTGATCATCCGTACTCACTCGAGCATAGCCAAAAATCATAAAAAAACCTCCTTAATTTTATAATTTAAATGTACCATAACTCATTAAGTATAACTATATAGGAACTATGAAAAAGGAACGGATTTTGGTACTTGATTTACTTAAAAAACATTTAGAAAAAGCAGGAAAATGAAAAGGTACCATAAACGGTCGTTTATGGTACCATTCAAATTTATCCTTATTGTACAAAATAACAGCGAAATTTTTAAATCTATTCCTTATCGATACAAATTCCCCGTAGGCGCTAGGGACCTCTTTAGCTCCTTGGAAGCTGTCAGTAGTATACCTAATAATTTATCTACATTCCCTTTAGTAACGTGTAACTTTCCAAATTTACAAAAGCGACTCATAGAATTATTTCCTCCCGTTAAATAATAGATAACTATTAAAAATAGACAATACTTGCTCATAAGTAACGGTACTTAAATTGTTTACTTTGGCGTGTTTCATTGCTTGATGAAACTGATTTTTAGTAAACAGTTGACGATATTCTCGATTGACCCATTTTGAAACAAAGTACGTATATAGCTTCCAATATTTATCTGGAACATCTGTGGTATGGCGGGTAAGTTTTATTAAGACACTGTTTACTTTTGGTTTAGGATGAAAGCATTCCGCTGGCAGCTTAAGCAATTGCTGAATCGAGACTTGAGTGTGCAAGAGCAACCCTAGTGTTCGGTGAATATCCAAGGTACGCTTGTAGAATCCTTCTTCAACAATCAGATAGATGTCAGACGCATGGCTTTCAAAAACCACTTTTTTAATAATTTGTGTGCTTAAATGGTAAGGAATATTCCCAACAATTTTATACCTCTGTTTGTTAGGGAATTGAAACTGTAGAATATCTTGGTGAATTAAAGTGACACGAATGTTCAGTTTTAATTTTTCTGACGATAAGTTGAATAGATGACTGTCTAATTCAATAGACGTTACCTGTTTACTTATTTTAGCCAGTTTCGTCGTTAAATGCCCTTTACCTGTTCCAATTTCGTAAACGGTATCGGTTTCTTTTAAATTCAATTGTTTTATTATTTGGTTGAGTACTTTTTCACTCGTTAAAAAGTTTTGAGAATATTTTATATTTTTGTTCATGTAATCACTCCTGAAGTGATTACATCTATAAATAAATACAGAAGTTAAACGATTTGTTTGTAATTTTAGTTATCTGTTTAAAAAGTCATAAGATTAGTCACTGGTAGGAATTAATCTAACGTATTTATTTATCTGCGTAATCACTGTTTTTAGTCTGTTTCAAAACAGTAGATGTTTTATCTACATTACGCATTTGGAATACCAACATGACGAATCCCTCCTTCTTAATTACAAATTTTTAGCATCTAATTTAACTTCAATTCCTATTATACAAAATTTTAAGATAATGCACTATCAACACACTCTTAAGTTTGCTTCTAAGTCTTATTTCCATAACTTTAGGGTTAACCATACGCAAGACCAATCACTCTCGGACAATACTCATGATTTTAATGATAAAATCCATGTTAAACCCATAGATAAGAAATACACCTGCAATAACCGTTACCTGTTTGTGCCAATTTAAAAATGCACCACTTTTTTATAATTAAAACGGTTGAAAACTGTACCACTAATAACTCACAATAGAGAGATGTCACCGTCAAGTTAAATGTACAAAATAACAGCGAAATTTTTAAATCTATTTCTTATCGATACAAATTCCTCGTAGGCGCTCGGGACCCCCATTAAAATATGAGAATTAGGCATGAACTTTTTTTGGTTTTTTGAGTTCTCAATTGTTTCTCCAAGGCCTTCAAGAACAATGACATGATACCCAGCGCTGATTGTAGCGATTGAGAACAAAACATTTTGTAGCAACTGATAATCTTCATTCAAAAATAGAGCAATCACTGCTAATGCTAAACCAACAAAGTACAAAACGACTGGCATTTTCCCATGATCATGATCATGATCGTGACCGTGGTTGTGATTATGCTTTTCTTGAGACTGTTGTTTTTGGACAGTTTCCATTTCTATTGCCTCCCTATATAATTTATAAGTCCTTTGTTTTCCATCATTTACTTCTTGAATCACAAAAATTTCCGCTATTTCTGGATCCTTTCGTCTATTCCAAAAGTAAATCGTAATGAATCTACTTTGCGTATGACTAACTAATCATATGTTTGTATTCTCATTTTATATCGCTATATACGTTTTGTCAAGATAAAGAGAACGCAACTTCTCTTTTATAAACAAAAGATTAGCATTGTTTCGCTCATATGGTAATATAGATATGAACGAAAGGTCATATGAAAGGAATAAAAACACTATGGATATAAAAACAACTTCTCCAATCGATAAAGAATCTATTCTGTCAATAAGCAAACTATTTAAGGTGATTAGTGATCCTACACGATTGTCGGTTCTCTTTCTTTTACAGAAAAAAGAGTGTAGTGTTGGAAATATCGCTATTTCTCTGGACATGGAACAGTCTGCTATTTCTCATCAATTAAAAACGTTGAAAGACGCACGCTTAGTAAAATCAAGAAGAGAAGGAAAAAGTATGCTTTACAGTTTAGATGACCTTCATGTTTTTAGTATTCTCGAACAAGTTTTAACTCATGTCAGTGAATTAGAAAAATAAAACCAATTAGTTATGTAGCATACAAACTTAGGAGGTTTTTAAAATGTCAAAATCAGATAAAAATCATAATCACTCGCATCAGGATCAATCGAAAAAAAATATTAAAATTGCTTTCTTCATAAATTTTATTTTCTCCATAAGTGAATTTTTCTTTGGGTTTCTTTTCAATAGTGTGTCCATTATGTCTGACGCAGTTCATGATTTAGGGGACTCTATTTCAATTGGATTCGCTTGGTTTTTTCAAGGTTATTCAGAGAAAAAACAAGATGAACGGTTCACCTTTGGCTATAACCGATTTTCTTTACTGGGCGCGCTGATAACTGGCGTTGTGCTAATTAGTGGCTCGTTCTTTATGATCTATCGTAGTGTGCCACGTTTGCTTGACCCACAACCCGTAAATTATAGTGGCATGTTCTGGCTTTCTCTCGTAGCTATTGCATTGAATGGATATGCTGCTTGGATTTTAAGCAAAGGCACATCCAAAAATGAGGGTATGTTGAACCTCCATATGCTGGAAGACGTATTAGGGTGGATTGGAGTCTTGATTGTGAGTATTCTAATGAACTTTACCGAGGCATATCGTCTGGATCCTATCTTATCGATTTTGATTGCACTCTATATCCTCTACAAAACCATTCCTGAATTTTTCACCACAATGAAAATTTTATTGAATGGTTCGCCTGAAAATGTAAACGTAAAGAGCTTGGCGAATTCCATTAAAAATGTTCCTGCTGTAAAAGACCTCTCACATTTTCACATTTGGTCACTGGACGGGGAAGAAAACGCCCTTATCGTCACGGTTCTTATAGACCCTTCAGACATAGACAAGGCCAGGGAAATAAAAGAAGTAATTGCAGAAATCGCACATGAATCCAGTGTGAAAAATCATATCACAATAGAAATAACAACAAGTAAAGAAGAACTTGAGAAAGGATACTCCCACAACACTTAGGATAGTCCTACACTAAAAATACCTCATTATTTGAAAAGCAAAAAAGGCAGCGACTAAACAAATCGCTGCCTCTCTTTTTATCTTTCGTGATTATGATTTTTAAAAACCTAGTAGCGTTTGTATCGTCCCGTTCTCTACCAAGATAAAGATTCCTAATCCAATAAACACGATTGGAACAATGATTCGTTCATACTTTTCTAACGTTTCGGAAACAAAGGAAATTTTTGCCAACTTATAACTGATAAAGCAAAGAATCGCAATCGAGATAACGAATACTACTAAGGCAATTAAAATTTCTGAAAAAGCTAACGAAGTAAAGTAGGGAATATAAATCCCTAAATTGTCTCCACCTGACGCAATGGTTATTAAGGCGACAGTCCAGAATAACCGACTGGTTCCTCTAGATTCTAGTTTTTCAACGACTTCCTCTTCTTCTTCCTCCTCTTCGCCTATCACAGCGACACGGATACCTAAATAAATTGGAATTAATCCAAGAAGTCCAATGATCCAATCTTGCGGAATAAAATTCAGCACATAAGCAGCAAACAAACTTACAGCTACCAAAATGCCTGTTCCAAGATATTGACCCCAAAAAATGTGTCGAATACCTTTTTGTGTGTGACTTTGAGAAAAGATAATGAGCAAGATAAACAAATAATCAATGCTCGTAGAAATGTAAACAGCGATAGCTGAAAAAATACTTTGTAACAAAATAACTTCCTCCAAACTAAGATTTCATAGATAGATTTTCTGATAACTTTAAAAAAACACGAATAGCGGAAAGGATGTCTTCATTCGCTAAAGAGTAATAAACTACTTTTCCATCTTGACGTGATTTTGCCATTCCATGTTTTTTTAAAAAACGTAAATGGTGTGACGTTGTAGCGACACTAGCAGTAAGTATTTCTGCTAAATCACAGACACACATTTCCTTATAGGTTTCTAAAGCATAGAAAATTTTAATTCTAGAAGAATCGCTGAAACATTTACCTAACCCAAGTAAATTTGAAAAATCTTTTTGATCCAATTTATTTTTTATTACAGTTACTTTTTCTTTATGTACGATAGTCACTTGGCAAACGTTTTCCATTCATCTCACCTCACATTCAAACGATTATTTGAATGAAGTATACCTATTTGATCACTCTTTTGTCAATCTACCTTAATTCCAATACACTATTATAAGCAATTTCCTGTATTCACAACATCTTTGACGTACTTAAACAAGTACGTTACAATAGTAAAAAAGATGTTAAAGGGAGGAATAGCTTATGTCTATCGTAAACCCTAGCCAAGCTAGAAAAGTCTTTTATCAACTATTGAAAGACGTCAACAAAACTAACGAACCCATTTATATCTCTGGCAAAAACGAAGAAAGTGAAGCAGTTATGGTCAGTAAAAAAGACTGGGACGC
>SAAR01000660.1 GCA_009916335.1 Erysipelotrichia bacterium
GCTCAAATTTCAACGAAGTTTCCGTTTTTACTGAAACTTCCGTTTTTTAGGCTTTATTTGATTTAATGTATATTTTAAAGTTGTCTTTAATCTATTAAAATTCTTATTTTAGTAGTATGATTAAAGTATAAAAAGAAAAGTGAGCGCACTTAAAAACTCGATTTCAGTAACACTTTTTCCTTATTTGTTCTGAAATTTCCGTTTTCTTGGTTATAAGTACTGGCTCAAAATTCTTTATTTAACTAAGTGTTTGAGTGTAATCTGCTCTGGGGAAAGAGTTTGTAGATTATTCAATTCAAACACTTTTTTATTGAGTAATTGTAACGAGCTTTCAAGCGGAGAATGATAGTTCAAACTTTTTCTCGGATAATTATTTACTTGATTAGAAACATGATCTATCGTTTTTTGCCCATAGCCATCCATGCTTTTTCCTTTAGGGATCATTTCTCTGAAATGCTCATGATTTTTCTCACATTTGCCTTTTTGATCACTTCTACGTGGTTCACAATAAAACACTTTCGTTAGGACTTCTCCTGTTTCAGAATCAATTTCAATACTTAATGGATCTTTGTATTCTTTTCCATTATCAGTAAGAATACATTGGAATGTTTCTTTAAACAAATCGTTTCCCAAATGTTTTCTAATGGCAATAAAAACGTTTAGTATTTCTGCTCTTTCAATATTAGGAATCTTAAAATATAATTGTAGATTCGTTTTAATAAACAATAGTGTCAAAACTGCTGATCCACCTTTTCTTCCTTCTACAGTATCCATCTGCCAGATGTTTGCACTTGGATTATCTAAAAAATATTGTGTAAAATCATTGTAAGTTCTATCTTTGAGATAATCATATTCAATAGGAACTGCTTTAGGTTTATTGGTGATTCTAGCTTTATAGCGTACTTTTCTTTTCAAATCAATGTTTTTAACACTTAATAAGTTTTCATCTATATAACGATAAATGGTACTAGTTGCAATATCTAAATGATTCGTTTGGATGATAACTTCTATAGATAATCCATTTTTCACTCCATCAGATACGATTTTATCTAGCTCCTTTAATTCCATTCCGTTTAACTGAGGCCCCTTTTTATGTTCAGTAATATTATTCTTATACTCGATATGAGCGTTCTGTGCTTTATAGTAGAATTTAGGTAAAGGACAATCTTTTATTTGTTTACATCCATTGCATACGCAAGGAAAACGATTAATTGTCTTGCAATTTGGGGTTTCACAGAAATCACTGCAAAAAGTATCACAGTGGATATGTCCACAATGTTTGCACAGACCAGAATCACAATGATTGCATAAACGTTTTTTCTTGCAAGTAATCTGAATGCCACATTTGTTTCTCTGATTTTTGCGAACAAACAATTCACGATGATGAATAATCTCATATTTGATACCACGAGGATCACGATTGAGTTCTAAAGCAATTACGCTTAAACTTTTTCCTTCATTTAAAAGAAATTCCAAATGCTCTCTTTCTTTAAAAGTTAACTGACTTCCGTTACTCATAAAATGTACCTCCTTTTTTCGATGAAAAGAGCCAGTACTTACACTTTAATTATAAACAAACGGAAGTTACATTGAAAATAGCATGAATATAATAGTGAAACGGAAATTCCAAAAAAAATTCAGGATACTTAAAAAAGATGAAAAAAAGCATCAAAAGATGGAGAAAAAGTGTTGACAGGAAAGGGTGTGTTTGCTATTATATACAAGCACTGCTCAAGAGGGGGCGTGCAAGGA
>SAAR01000661.1 GCA_009916335.1 Erysipelotrichia bacterium
CTTCTTTATGTCCGAAGGAACGTTCTTTATTTCTCTCTTGTGCCCATCGACCATTACCATCCATAATAATAGCAAGATGTTTTATACCATGCAAAGTTTCTTTTCCCATTCTAATGCGCCTTGGCATATAAAGTCTAACGTATTATATTTGAAAAGTTCTCTTTTTAACGTTGGTTTTATCCGTTCATACGCATTAAGAATTTTTTGATTATTTGCAATGAGAATCGCAGGGTCACCTTCTCTTTTTGTACTTGAAACAATGGAAAATGGTATACCACTGACTTTTTGCATTGTTTTTAAAACTTCTTTTACACTGTAACCTTTTCCATAACCTACATTAAAAACTTCACTAGGATGATCTTGAAGGTAATGCAGTGCAACGATATGTGCATAGGAGAGATCGTCAATGTGAATATAATCACGAATGCATGTTCCATCCGGTGTAGGATAATCCTCGCCAAAAATTGAGACAGATTTTCTTTGTCCAAGAGCAGTTTGTGCCGCTACTTTGATAAGATGCGTCACATTTTGAGTTGATTGTCCTATAATCCCATCGACATTGGCTCCTGCTACATTAAAATAGCGTAAAATAACATATTTGAATTCGGGATATGCTACGGTAGTATCTTTCAATACTTGTTCACTAAAGGCTTTGCTGTATCCGTAGGGATTAATAGGGCTTAGTAAAGTATCTTCTGAAACGATGCCATCTTGAAAATTTCCATAAACAGCGGCAGTAGAGCTAAAGATAAATTTATTGACACCATATTTTGCACATTGATAAATGAGATTGGTCGTATTTGCTGTATTATTGAGATAATATTGATGTGGCAACAGGACAGATTCAGGAACAATCAAACTTGCTGCAAAATGAATGACTGCATCAAATTGTTCATTTTTGATAAGCTCTTCCGTTTTTGCCCAGTCACTTAAATCGAGATTTTTGAATGATATGGCGTTATCATATACAATAAGTTTACCTATTGTTTCGCTAAAGCCAGTAGAAAAGTTATCAACTATGACGATTTCATGTTTGCTTTCATCAGAAAGTTGTTTGACAACATGACTTCCTACGTAGCCAGCACCACCAGTTACTAATATTTTCACTATTTAAACCTATTTACTTTTATCGTTGTTTTTTTTCGTATTTTGAATAAATTCGAGGAAAAAAGCACCAAATATTCCTAAAATAATAGAGGTCATTAATGCAACGACTAAGATCAACCCCCGTTTAGGTTTCGTTTTATCTTTAATATTTGCGACATCTGGGCTTGTAATGGGTTTTACTAAGTAAAATTCAGATGATTTAGCTAAAACACTTTTTTGTATCAATGAAGATACTAACGTTGCAAGGTTTTTTTTCAATTCGATATCATCTTTTTTTGCCATTTCATCACGGTAGTAAGCAATCTTTTGTTCGGTATCTTGCATATCTAAGATGCGCAAGTAATCTGTCATCTCTTTCAGATAAATATACACTAATTCTTTTGCAAAGAAGCGGTCTTCACTTGTAGCCTTAAGTGTCATAATGCCACTTTTTTTATCCGTTGAAAAAGTGAGTAATTTATTAAGTTTTTCGGTCGTTTCAAATAAAATTTCTTCGCGGCTTTTTTTAGAGTTATCTTTAGGAGAATGAAATAAATCGAAAAGTCCTCGAAAACCTAAAGCAAAGACATAGTTTTGATCGTTTCCGTTGATCTTTTGATCGAGATTGTATTTTTCTATCATTTGTACATTGAAGGCATAATCC
>SAAR01000662.1 GCA_009916335.1 Erysipelotrichia bacterium
TGATAAGCATTAGTTTTAACCACAGCGTCTTTGAAGCTTCCGTCTTTGAAGACTACTCGCATGATTTCGCTTTGATAGGCAACTTTAAGTTTGGCTATGGCTTCGACGGTTGGGATAGTTATGTCATCGTCTAAGCATGCGACTAAGGCACCGTAGCCTATGACAAATACTTTTTTGCCATCAATCACTTTTTCTTCGATAGGCAAGGTTAGGTCAAGTCCGTATTTTAAAAGGATTTCGTAGAGTAAATCTTCACTGCTTCTATCTTCTTTGATGTTTTCGACAGCGTCAAGAAGGCTTCCCTCTACATTTTCAAAGTTGCTATCCCATGCTTTGATATTTGAGCTATCCAGTTTGAGAACTTTAAAGCCTATATCGAGGTTTGATAAATCTTTATCGCTATTGTCAGCGATAATTTTTTCTCCCGCTCTTCGTATGCGTTCCTTGCCTATTTCACAAATTGTTGAATACCCTTCATTGTTTATTATTTCTGGTAATTGAATCATGATAAATTTACGATTATTACCATCCTCTATATTCAGTTGCATTATGGCATCCGCTGTCGTGCCTGAACCACTAAAAAAATCAAGGATAATATCGTTTTTTTGAGCCATTGAAATTTTTACAATATACTTTATAAGTTGACTTGGTTTAGCAAAATCGAAAGGAATATCTAATAGTTTTAATTCAGCAGAACTGTGGCGATTTTCATATTTATCTATCAAATTGACAGGGACTCTGCCACTTTCTAACCTATCATTTAACCAAATCTTATTATATATCATCCATTCGGCTTTGTTCCCAAACTGATCCATTAAAGAGGATGTTGTTGTTTTTTTAAAAACAATATTATTTTTGGACAACTCGCTTTGATAACGTTCATATGTCCACTTCCAAATACCATCCTCTTGTAAAGGTGCAATTTTTTTACCCTCAATAATTTCCGAAGGAAAAGTAGTGCCATTTGGTATAACAAATTTACCATCCGGACATTGTATCCAATATCTTTGATTAATTCGAACTTCCAACCCAGGTTGATACAAACCCATAATTCGATATTTTTCACCAGTTTTTTCACCAGTTTTTTCGACTTGATTATAAACTTTATCTATTAAATCCTGAGAAATATCATCTCGAAATTCAATCGTAAATTCCAAATTCTTTGCATAAACAAGAATGTAATCAATATTTGGTGAAAAAAACTTGCCTTGATTGCCACCTGTTTTCATTATTCTTGATATTGTACTAATGAAATTATCTTCCCCAAAAATCTCATCACATATTTTTCTCAAATTTGCTACTTCATTGTCATCAATGGAGATAAAAATAACCCCGTCGTCTTTCAAAAGATTGCGAGCAAGTTTAAGGCGTGGGTACATCATAGAGAGCCAGTCACTATGGTAGCGTCCATTTGTATCGCTATTGGTGCTTAGCTTATTGCCATCGCTATCCACTTGTCCTGTAATTTCGAGGTAGTTTTTGATATTGTCGTGAAAGTTGTCTTTGTAGATAAAATCTCTACCTGTATTGTAGGGTGGGTCGATGTATATCATCTTGACTTGTTTGTAATAGGACTTTTGAAGAAGTTTTAAGACTTCGAGGTTGTCACCCTCGATGTAGAGATTTTGCGTGGTATCCCAATTTTTGGACTCTTCTTTACAAGGTCTTAGTGTTCCCGTGCTTGGTGTTTGCGCTATCTTTTTGGCTTCGCTTTTACCCGCCCATGTGAAGTTGTAGCGCTCTGGCTC
>SAAR01000663.1 GCA_009916335.1 Erysipelotrichia bacterium
TATGTGTTTTATCGTTAGGAGGTTCTTTATATACGATTAAAGAACAAACAGAAATCAAAAAAGCTAACAACCATAATATTAAAATTATGAAGGATGATTTTGTTAAGTTAAATAAGAGTTTTAAAAATACTAATAAAGCTCTAGAAACAACACAAAAATCTATCCAGGCTCACGATGCTGTTGTACAACAACAAATTGATGAATTAAAAAAATAAAAACGCAGAAGGAAGAACAGGCAAAACTCAAAGCTGAGCAGGAGGTTTTAGAAGCTCAATTAGCCACTTCATCTGCGAATAAGAAAGAAGGTGATATTCAAAAACAAGCAACAACACCAGAACAAACTAGTGATGGTATATACCAAACGCATAACGGTTTCACTGCTTCATCTATGAAAGAAGCAATTGCAATGTCTGAGTCTGGCGGTAATTATACTGCAACTAATGGTCGTTATTATGGCCGTTACCAATTAGACTTATCATATTTAAACGGTGACTTGTCTCCTGAAAATCAGGAACGAGTATTTGAAAAGTATATCAACGAAAGATACGGAGGTCTTCAAGGAGCTTGGGACCATTGGAAAGCTTTTGGTTGGTATTAGAAAAAAAGTAGGTAAATAAAATGAAAAAATTTTTAAAAGTAGAGACTAAATATAATGAACATTTAGCTGACGCTCAGGTACTTGTGGTGACTTTGTTATCAAATAATAATCGCACTTGGGATTTTATAGTAGACACGGATGCGTACCATACCCTACGTCTTAATGAAGATTATTTAGTAACAACGCAGGATGATTGGCTAGGTACACTCGTTGGTATTAGGTTCTTCACTATAGCTAATGCTATAAATTTAAAAGCTACAGTCCTAAAACCTGTTCCTGATGACGATCAAGTCGAAATCCTTGACGCAACAGAAGATGATACAGAAGAACAACTATATGCTGAAGTTAAGTGTATTATGAAGGAACTTCGGCTCCATGATGATGACGATCAAGTCGAAGTCCTTGACGAAACAGAAGATGATACAGAAAATGTGGATTTTCCTCTTACACCAACCCCAACATCTTGGATGCTCTGGGCAGCTCTAAAACATATGTCTAATGAAGAGGACCATCAACTAGATGTTGAATATAAGTGGTTAATGGAAGATAAGGCTGCTCCATTAAAAGCAGTTCATCATCTATGGGAATATAAATATACGGGTATAGGATCTCATGTCATCGATTTGCAAAGCTCTATCCATGACCTTTTGGTCCTCAAAAGATTTGCTGAAGATAAACTTAGTGAGCTAAGTGAGTTATCCGACAAAGAGGTAGACACATATAACAAATTCTATAATAACAATGTGCATTTTCCTCTGAAGAACCCATATGATGATATGCTAAGAGTCTTATATAAAGGGCACAAAGACAAGAACAAAAAATAAAGGAGAATTATTATGTTTCATATTACACCAACCCCAACATCTTGGATGCTCTGGGCAGCTATTTATGTTGTTGCAGCACTGGTAATTGCTGGTCTTGCCTTTTTATCATTCGCTTTTGATAAACGAATTCTCTATGTACCAATCGTTTTAATCGGTATTGTGGTTGTCGGTTTAAGTGCATCGTCATATTACTACAATTACACCAACTCATCATCTTACAATCGTGCTAAGAAGGATTTGAAAATCGAGTATGATATGAATATGCGACGGACCATTATCGTTAAGGACTACATGGGTAAAAATGTCTATGAATACACAGGCTC
>SAAR01000664.1 GCA_009916335.1 Erysipelotrichia bacterium
AAGTAATACTGAGGCATTAGTAGAGGTTATGAAAGGTGTGACTAAAGAGTTTCAAACACAAATGAATAGCTTGATTAATAAGTTAATTCAAGAAAACTTTGACCAACTTAATCAAAGTGTAGAAAAGCTTAATGTATGGCAACAAGAGAATAAAGACATGATAACGTCTCTTACAAAACAATACAAAGATATGGCTGATAACTTTGAGGAAACGTCAGGCGTTCTTTCTAAAGTATCTGGTGATACAAAGACACTTGTAAGTGAAGGCGGTAAACTTGAATCTCTCATCACATCGCTAAATAAAGTATTGATCGAGGATGAGAAATTTGTTTACGTTTCTACCCAGTTGGAAGCGTCTGCAAGTCTAACAAAGACATCAGTGGAAGAGTTCCAAAAATCAACTAAAACCTTAAATGACTGGGTTAGTAAGCAACGTAACTTTGTAGATGGAGTACAGCTATTAATCGAAAAACTAGACGAACTTAATAAACTTAGGGATTATAACGATGTGTTCTGGAAATCTACTAAAGAGAAAATGGAAGAAGGAGTGGGCATTATATCTCAAGGTACTAAAACTTTAAACAGCCAAATCACTTCTCTTGACCAACAATTCTATGCACGTTTAAGCACTACATTAGCAGAGTTGGATTCATGTATACAAGCTATGGTAATAAATAAAAGATAGTTATGGCAAAATCAAACGAATGGGTTGCTGTATCGGATTTGATGACAGGTCTGATGATAATTTTTTTATTTATCGCAATAGCTTATATTAGCAGGGTTAAGGAAAATCAAACTGTACTTACAGATTATGTCGAGACAAAGCAAAAACTCCACGAGAAACTTGTTAACGAATTTGCTGGTGATACTTTGAATTGGCAAATGGCCATTGGCAAGGATCTGAGCATGAAATTCAAAGAGCCATCTGTTTTATTTGCATCTGGCTCCTCTGAACTGACTCCTCGTTTTTGTGAGCTATTAGATAAATTTCTTCCTCGCTACATTAATATTTTATTAAACGATAATTTGTGCAGGAATATTATTGAAGTACGTATTGAAGGGCATACTGATGATGTTCCAATGCCCCAATACGATACAGATTCTTATATTGCTAATGTTATACTCTCACAAGAAAGAGCCTTGAGTGTATTGCGACACTTTAGGAAAATGCCAATTTACAGTGAATATACATCCAAACAACAAAAAACTTTAGAGTATTGGTTCACTGCCAACGGTTTATCTTATGGTAGGTCACTTGACAAAGAGGGCAACACAACCTACAAAACAGGAAATACGATTGATAAAGATAAGTCGCGTCGTGTCGAGTTTAGAATAGTCACAAGTGGAGACGAGCTTTTGGAGAATTTTGTAAAAAACAATTTAGAGTAATATTGTATGGAACAAGAAGATTCAATCCATGATTTCTCAGGTTTAAAAGCACTATTGCAAAAACTTGGCTATAAAATTGGACCGACTGAGGCATATAAACCTCTTAATATTGTTGACGTCGATATCAATGAAATTAAAAATCTTGAATTTGGAGATGATGGTATTTGTTTTGTTGACTCTGTTACTGGACTTAAACATCAAGTCTTTTTATACAAGAGAAATTATCATTTAGAAAAATATGGAAAACCTCGTTTTCATATTCGCAAATGTGAAACAATTCAGCAATTCATAGATAGGGGCTCTTTTAAAGCGGAATATAGAAGAGCAAATACTGAAACTGTTACAGTATGTGAT
>SAAR01000665.1 GCA_009916335.1 Erysipelotrichia bacterium
TTTTTAAGGGATTCGAAAGACAAAATGAAACAGTCTGAGATTACCACTTTTTCTCTCATTTTATCCGGTTTATAACTATATTCACTTGACGAGGTGTGGAGATGAGGTAGAGCGTTTGTGCAAAGGAATTGATTTTTCTACCTCTGAGTGTAAACCAGCCGGGTTTTCGTGTAAATTTGTAAACATTAGAAAATCTGATCATGAAAATCAAAGAGAATATCCCCAATTTTATCACTATCCTTAATCTGATCTGTGGGTTAATCAGCATTACCCTGGTTTTTTCAGGAGAACTGGCGCTCAGTGGAATGTTTATTTTTCTTGCAGCTGTATTTTTGTGCAAAATGCCTTTTACAACAGCTTTATCGCAAAGTTGATAAACTTTTGAAACCGCTAGGTTCAAAGCTTCTTTATCTTCGCCCTGAGAAAGTTCAAGTGCTTTTTTAGGAGCATCCTCTAAAGATGCATACGTAAAAAGTATCAGTAAATGAAGTTTGTTTTTCACTGTATTGGTAAGAAAGTATGCCATTTTAAGTTCCATGCCAACATACATGCGATTTGCAAACTCTATTTTTGCTGGAATTTCACCGGTAAGTACATACGTCTCTAACTCTTCTTTGCTAAAGCATTTTTCTAAAAAAACAACAATGGAACGTTTTTGCTTTTTCCAATTGAAATAACCCGACACAGAACATCCTAGAAGTTTTGAAAAGACTTCACCTGTGGTCATAAAACACTTCCTTATTGTATTTATTTTATGAATTATACTAAATAAGTACAAATATTAGACAGTAAAAATAGAAATACTTGACAATAGTCTATATATTATATATTATTTCATTCGAAATTAGATAATATCCATCATTTAAATACTTTTTATATTTTATGCAAAGAGGCAACCATGCTAATCGATATTCTAAGCGATACCCATTTTGATAGTTGGTTTGGTTATCCGCATATGGATGATCCAAAAAAACTTTACCCACATAAAGAGACTGTTATAAGTCTGTGGAGAAGATTTAAACCTAAAGGAGAGTATCTGGTTCTAGCAGGGGATATTGGACACAGTATTGCTCAGAACCTTCATATCCTCAAGATTCTCAAAGAGGTGTTCTATAAAGAAATTAACCTCACGATGGGAAATCATGATTACTATGTGGCAGAGCGTGAATATAAAGTGTTGTACCAAAACGGTATCGAAAAAGCTACCCATGCCAAAGCACTCTACCAAGAAGCTGACATGTTAGTCCTTGATGGCACGGTGGTGGAAATTGAAGGGGTACGTTTTGGAGGAGCAATGGGCTGGGATCACAGTGCTTATGCCCATAAAAACAGAGCCAAACTAGGAGCCATGCAAGCATCTCATTATTATCCCTCATTAGAAGGATTTTTACAAGAACTTTGGAGTGATTGCATCAATGATAAACGCTATACCAAACTGGATTTTTTTGATGAGTTGTTTGAGGAAGAGTATGCCAAATTAGAAGCAGTGCATCAAGCCTGTGATGTCATGGTAAGTCATTACAATCCTAGTATTCACTTTGAGCATCAATCAAAACAGTGGGTAAGAAATCCAAGTACGGCATTCTTTTGCTTTGATGGTGAAGAGCTAGTTAAAAATATGAGCGCGAATGTGTGGATTTATGGCCATACACATGACAGTATGCGTTATACCTTACAGGGCAAGGAGTGCCTCACCAATGCTTTAGGCTATCACTCGGAGTGGCCAAAGCCAAATACCGTTGT
>SAAR01000666.1 GCA_009916335.1 Erysipelotrichia bacterium
AGATAAAAAAATATGAAAATCAAAGTCTTAAAAATGATGTTTGAATAAAAATTAATTTTCATTTGAAGTGTTAAAAATAATACCACTCGGGCACTTCAAATATTAAAAAAATATGTTCACTCCTCAAAATGGCTCGGTTGGTATATATACATTACCATTCACATCAGTTTCCTGGTTCAATGAGCTCCTTTTCCTTTCGTTCATTTAAATTTGCTTGGTTTAATCCATTTAATATATCTTCAAACTCTTTGGATCCTTCTCAAAATTTTTGTTTTATTCGATCTCATAACTTACTTTCTTTTTAAGAACTAAATTTTTATAAACATCAAATAATCTTATTTCTTCCCACTCAAGCGCGTGTGTTTTCTATATTGTCATTATTTCATTTATTTGCTTAACTATTTTGAATAAGTCATTAACTGCTTTTAACTGTGGTTCATCTTGGGAGATTGTTTTGCTTATAAAGTTTTTATTACTTTTAACGATATATTACGATACTTCTTTTTCTTTGCCGCTTTCTAAAGTTCTTTTAATTTTTGGTTTCTGCAATACGCTCACACCTTTGGTTGTTGCGTGGGAATCTGTCTCATTTTGATAAGCGTACTATTTTGGCGCAATACAAACCCACTCAAATGTGTTTTCAAGTTTTTCTTCAGTTTTGATACCGAAACTAGTTTTAAACGCAAAACCTTTGACCTAAATATATTTTATTGGAACAAGGGCGTAAACGCTATCCGTATCGCTATATAACACGATACCTTAATATTTTTCTACAATGTGTTACTGAAGTTGATAAAGCAGTGTTCTAGACAGTGCAGTAATTCTTCCAGCAAGTGAGGCGTTTGATGCACATTATTCTAATTGCTATAACTCTTCATCACTTTCATAGCTATAAATTACATTATTCTCATTTATAATTTCAACAGTTAAATTGTGGTGATATAGTTCATTAAATTGGTTATAAATGAAATCATAATTTCCAATCGAGTGCTGAGATCTAATTTTATTTTATCCAGTTTTTCCATAAGTTGAGTTCATAAATAATTTGTATAAGCTTTTGAGAGCTGGATTATATTAAATTGTTTAAAATTCATCTGTTTCCTTTTGTCTGATTTAGAAAGTTCCCGGTTCTCCGATATAATCACTAATAATTCCGTCATTCTTCAATTATTCTAAAACCATAATGTTGTAATCGGTTTAATCTGAATGTAGTGATTTCATAAACATTTGTCTTTTAATAAACGCGTTCCCTCCAAAATCTGGGTCATTAAATGAAGTTGTCTGATATAAATGTGTCTCATAAACGTCCAAAATCAAATAACCTAAATTTACCGCGTGAATTAATTCGACTTCATCAAAGAATCCATATAAAGCGCGCTCGTCATCGTTGTGTTCGCATGGAGCGTTGTAATTCATATTTTTACATTTCAATTCTGCGCACGTTCTACATTTTGGTGCCAAAAACTTATCGTTTATATTTAACGCAATAACTGGAATTTTTATATCTGCTGGTGCTAACAGTTTACATTTGACTTAAATAATGCGCTTATTCGGATCACAGCCCTTTATGTACATTTGTATCCTTTCTTCAGCTGTTCCTTCGATAGTTTTAGCATATTTTACTAATTGGTCGACATAAACCATATCTCTGCCTACAACTCTGTCACGCAACGGAAGATTTTGAAGCATCATACTCGGGTACTCGCTTGTTAGATCAAAACCCTTCAAACATAGCACCTAATT
>SAAR01000130.1 GCA_009916335.1 Erysipelotrichia bacterium
AAAAACATGATCTTGATACTATTTATTAAATTATGATGGGATCAGGTTATAATCCATTTCAAACCCATAATTTCTGAACCTTGTTCGACAATACTGAATATGGTATTATATTTACAGTTGAATAAATTATCGTAATAATTGATAAAAATTAGTTTATTTTTTCCGGTGAGGCAATCTAATGAATCATAAGCGAACAGAAAAAAATGAGAATATAGTCGGATCTGTTCTAAAAGCAATTCAAATCCTGGATTGTTTTCATCCGGATAATCCCAATCTGAATCTTTCACAAATCAGCAAACATCTTGAGATTCCAAAGAGTACTGCATTAAATCTGATTCAAACACTTGAATCAGAAGGATTTCTATTGCGGGTTAAGAGTGGTAATACATACCAATTGGGATACAAAAATATTGAACTTGGGTATCGCGCGACGACCAGTCTTTCCATATTGCCTTACGCTATTCCAATTATGGAGGAGGTTCAAGAAAAAACGGGTGAAATTGATGATAATTTTGCTTATTTTAGTATTGCTGGTGGTGGGAATGGTTACAACCGGTGATGTTTTATCCTTTCTTGTAGTAATTTTAAATGCTATTATAATGGTTATTATGGCATTTATGATGCGAGTATGGGGTATTTTAATGTAGAACCATCACAACTTAGCATAGAACAGGCAAGCATGTTAGCAGGCTTACCACAGGCTCCTAGTGCCTATGCGTTAAGTACGCATTACAAGGTTGCACAAAAGCGTCAGGTAGAGGTGTTAAATGCGATGCTGGAATATAAATATATTAGTAAACAAGAATATACAGATGCCTTAGCGAAAGAAGTACGTTAAGATAAAGAAAAAGCGTTTTTTATCAAAGTATAAAGTATGATAAAAACGCTTTTTTACTGCTATATGTTTTGTAGACCTTCGATGGCTAAATCAATACGACGTAATGTTTCTTCTTTTCCTAAGACATGAGCAATTTCAATGGCTCCTCCTGGTGTAAAGGCTTTGAATGATAAAGCGACACGAACAGGCCACATAATACGACCATTTTTCACTTCTTTTTCTTGTGCTAAATTAATGAATAAATCATGTAATTTTTCTTCATCTTTGAAATCTTCAAAAGGAAGTAATGCTTCTTTTACCCAAATCAGTGCTTCTAAAGAATTTTCAGGATTTGCTTTCATCTTCTTACTTGTAAATAAGTTAGCGTCAAATGCATGAGGTTCATTAATGAAGTCAATCGCTTCTTCAATGTCATTCAATACACTAGTACGCAATTGAACCATTTTACTTAAAGATTTTAAATCAACCTCTCTTGTAATCAAACGATCATAATAAGGTTTTGCTAGATCATGGAAATCATCTAAGCTTAATTCACGAATATAAAGACCATTCATCCATTTTAGTTTTTCAATATCAAAGATTGCTCCTGATTTAGAAATACGTTTAACATCAAAGGCTTCAATTAACTGTTCTAAAGAGAAGATTTCTTGTTCTCCTTCAGGTGCCCATCCTAATAAGGCGATGTAGTTAATAATAGCATCGTTTAAATAACCTTGTTTGATTAAGTCTTGATAAGATGCATCACCATTACGTTTACTTAATTTATGGTGTTCATCTTTCATGACAGGAGGAACATGAACATAAGTAGGAATATCCCAACCAAATGCATCATAAATTAAGTTGTATTTAGGGGTACTTGATAAGTATTCATTACCTCTAACAACATGCGTAATTTGCATTTGATGATCATCGACGATATTCGCAAAGTTGTAGGTAGGGAAACCATCACTTTTTAATAAGATACTTTCATCAAGAATTTTATTTTCTACTTCAATTCTTCCATATACTTCATCGTCAAAATAGGTAGTACCAGAGCGTTTGATTGTCTGTCTGATGACATAAGGTTCTCCAGCAGCAATTCTTTGTTTCGCTTCTTCTATTGAAATGTCATGACATGGGTCGATATATAGGAAAGCTTCTCCTTGTGCCGCTT
The DNA here is from genome assembly GCA_009916335.1 of Erysipelotrichia bacterium. The sequence continues at coordinate 1,992 of SAAR01000130.1, forward strand.
CTTTTTGTTTTGCAATATCCTCTTCACTACAAAAACAATAGTGTGCACCACCAAGTTCTACTAATTTTTCAGCGTATTCCTTATACATTCCCAAACGTTCTGATTGGATATATGGTCCAAAATCACCAGGTTTATCTGGTCCTTCATCATAGGTTAATCCAGTTTTTTCCATTACATCATAAATCATATCCACAGCACCTTCTACTTCACGTTCTTGATCTGTGTCTTCAATACGCAAAATAAAATCACCGTTTTCATGCTTTGCAATTAAGTACTCATATAAGGCAGTTCTTAAATTTCCAATGTGCATATATCCAGTAGGACTAGGTGCAAATCTTGTTCTTACTTTTCTCATAATATTCTCCTTTTCCTGTTGACTTTTTCTTTAGCAAAGTATAAAATACCATTGTTGTCAAATTGGGGTGTAGCCAAGCGGTAAGGCACCGGACTCTGACTCCGTCATGCATAGGTTCGAATCCTATTACCCCAGCCAATTGATTATAAACAGGAGCAATCCTGTTTTTTTATTAGTCTATATCTGCTTTATAAAAAGTTTATCTTAAAAAGAGGATAAAGACAAATAAAAAGAATCATTTATGATTCCATTGACTTAAAAAATGGTAGCCTGTAGGGGGCTCGAACCCCTGAATGCTAGGATGAGAACCTAGTGTGTTAACCGCTTCACCAACAGGCCATAATCAACAACTATTAATATACCACGAGTACAGAAACTTTCAAGAGTAATTTGCGAAAAAAGAGAAAAAAATGATGAAAAACCAATAATTCCATAATGAATACCAAAATAGCCTAACTACTTTTTATTTTTTAAGGATACGCTATAATATAGATACAAGGAAATCACTTGTGAAACTGTATATAACATAGATAATCTTTTAATAAGATATATCTATTATATGTGGGATATGGAAAATGTAAAATAAGCGAAGAATCAAGCAGACAGATGAACAGAAAATGTAAATTCAGAATTGTGGTAGTGTAATAAATAATAAAATTATTATCTTTCTAAGCATATAAAACATATCTCATACATACTAGAAAAGGCATAATGATAGACAATATGAAAAAGCTGGATCTGGTGTTATATAACCTGAGGGGATGTCGTGAGGACATCCCTTTTAAAGTATAGGGGTAAGAACTTTGAATCTTTAGGTTTGTATATAGTCTATAATGAAGGTGCAAAAGCATATTATAGTGAATGCCAAAATGTAAAAGCTCTATGTGAATTCGTGTGAAAATAAAAGAACTATTTACTTTTAAAGCAAAAGGCATATAATGATACTCATATCAATGGGGTGGTAATTTATGAATCGATTTAAAAATGCATTGTATCGTTTTATGGCAGGACGATATGGAAATGATACGTTAAACAATTGTATACTTACTTTAATTATTGTATTAATGCTACTCAATATGTTTTGGTGGAAAAACGGCATTGTTGTAGTGGTTGTTTGGGCATTGTTAATGCTGAATATTTTCCGTAGTTATTCAAGAAATATTTATAAGCGAAGAATGGAAAATACAAAATTTTTAGCGTTAGTAAAACCAGTTACAAAACGTTTTTCACTAGCTAAAAAACAAAAGCAAGATAAAGAACATCGTTATTTCATCTGTCCATCTTGTTCACAGAATGTGCGTGTACCAAAAGGGAAGGGTAAGATTGTTATTAAATGTCCTAAATGTGGAAATAAATTTGAGAGAAAGTCTTAATAAGGAGCAACTATGAACTTTTTAATTTATATTTTATTATTTTTTGCTTTAAATACAGTGATGATGTTTTCACCAGGATTAGGAATGATTTTATATTTTGCGTTTATCGCATATATCTTTTCTTCCTCTAAAAAACGTATGCGTTCTTTTTCGCAACAACAATCCTATCAGCAAAGATCGTATATCAATCAATCGCAATATAACAATGAACAAAATGCCAATACACATAATGATCATAAAGTAAAAGATGCGATTGATGTAGAATATACAGAAGAAGAAATTTCATAAAGATGCAGTCAAATGGGATTGCATGAAATAATGATTATGTTATAATTAAGTCATGTTATAAAGGAGGAGTTACTATGCCAGTAAAAATTAATGTAGATACTTGTATTGGGTGTGGAGCATGCGTTGGGGTTTGTCCAGTAGGTGCTTTGTCAATGAATGAAGAAGCTAAATCAGTTTGTGATGAAGCTACATGTATTGATTGTGGTGCATGTGTAGGTACTTGCCCAGTAGAAGCAATTTCACAATAAGCCAAGCCAAGCTTGGTTTTTTTCTGTAATAGTAATTATTATCATATAGTTAGAGGAGCGAGAGATGAAGAAAGATACAAATTGGACATTACCTAATTTAAAATTGGCTAAGCAGCGAACAAAAGAGCGTGTGCATATTGAAAAAGCCTTGTTTGAAATACCATTACAAGTAAAAGATATGGGAAATGGGCGTACGTTTTATTTGCGTACATATGGTTGTCAAGCAAATGAACGAGATGGAGAAACGATTGCTGGAATTTTAGAGCAATTACATTTTACACAAGTTGACCATGTAGAGAAAGCAGATTTAATTATTTTAAATACATGTGCTGTGCGTAAGAATGCAGAGGATAAAGTATTAGGTGAGTTAGGTTCATTAAAGCGTTTAAAGAAAACAAACCCTGATTTAATGTTTGCAATGTGTGGGTGTATGGCACAGGAAGAAGAAATCATTAAGATTATATTAGAAAAGTATCCACATGTTGATTTAGTGTTTGGAACTCATAACATACATCGTTTGCCACAACTTCTATATCAAGCAATGATGAATAAAGAAAGAACAATAGAAGTGTTCTCTAAAGAAGGAGAAGTGATTGAAAACCTTCCTGTGAAACGTTTTGGTTCACATAAAGCATGGGTGAATATCATGTATGGTTGTGATAAATTTTGTACCTACTGCATCGTTCCTTATACAAGAGGAAAAGAGCGTTCTCGTGAGATGAATGACATATTAGCTGAAATTGAAGTGTTAAAACAAGAAGGGTTTAAAGAAGTTACTTTGTTAGGACAAAATGTAAATTCCTATGGAAAGGATTTAGGGATTGAAAAAGGTTTTGCATCATTACTTGAAGCCGTTGCATTAACAGGGATTGAAAGAGTGCGTTTTACAACATCACACCCTTGGGATTTTAGTGATGAAATGATTGATATGATTGCTAAATATGATAATATTATGCCTTTTATTCATTTACCTGTACAATCTGGGGATAGCGATATGCTTAAAATTATGGGTAGAAGATATACGATTGAAGAATATAAAAGTTTATATGATCGTATTATCGCAAAAATTCCAAACTGTGCATTCTCTACGGATATTATTGTTGGATTCCCTAATGAAAGTGAAGAACAATTTTTAAGAACATTGGATATTGTGGATTATTGTCAATATGATAATGCCTTTACTTTCATTTATTCACCAAGAGAGGGAACACCAGCGGCAGCGATGAATGATAATGTTAGTATGGAAGAAAAAGAAGATCGTTTAAAACGTTTGATGGAAAAAACAAATTATTATGCCCATGAACAAAATAAGAAATGGGAAAACAAGGTGTGTAAAGTGCTTGTAGATGGACCAAGTAAGAAAAACAAAGATATTTATAGTGGTTATAGTGAAGAAAATAAATTAGTTAATTTTAAAGCAAAAGATGGTATACAAGCAGGAGATATTGTAGAAGTAAAGATTACGGAAGCAAAAACATGGACATTAAATGGAGAACAGTTATAAACACTGTTCTTTTTGCATTTCGATATTATTTTTGGTATAGTTTTAATAACGTTTAAACTTAAAAAAGAAGGTGTATGAAATGAAACAAACATTGTGGACAAAAAATTTCACAATTATTACAATAGGTACGATTATTTCAATGTTTGGAAGCTCTGTTAGCAATTTTGCGATCGGTTTATTAATTTTAGATAAAACGAATTCAACTTTTTTATATTCCTTGTTTTTTGTGGCAATTATGACACCTAGTGTGATTGTCCCTTTATTTGCAGGGCCTTTTATTGATCGTTTTTCAAGAAGAAAAATGATTTATCGTTTAGATTTTATCAGTTTTTTATCGTATGCTTTTATCGCAGCTTTAACATATTTTGATTATTTTAATTATCCATTATTTCTTTTAATTGGTGTGTTTTGTGGAACTATTTTTAGTATTTATCAAGTTACCTATGATAGCTTTTATCCTATGTTAATTAGTCAAGGTAATTTTTCTAAAGCCTATTCAATTGGTAGTTTGTTGTATCCATTAGCGAATACGATTATGGTGCCTGTTGCGGCAATTATGTATGAATCTATCGGTTTATTTCCTTTGTTTGTTTTCGATGCATTATCCTATTTAATCGCAGCCATTGCGGAAACACAAATTAAGATCAAGGAAGAACAAGTAACTTCTAATCAAGATGCTTTTCATTTTAAAGCAGAATTAAAAGAAGGCATTACCTATTTACGAAATGAAAAAGGTTTATTGTCCGTTAGTAAATACTTTGCGATTACGATGTTTTCTTCTGGCATTGTGCAAACCTTATTGTTGCCGTTTTTTAAATCCACACCAAGCTTGAATACGACACAGTATTCTTTAGTGATGTCCTCACAAACATTAGGACGTATTGTCGGTGGATTGATTCACTATAAAATTGTGTATCCAGCAAAACAAAAATATCAAATTGCTGTTTTTGTATACACCGTATTAGCAGGATTAGATATACTATTCTTTTTCTCGCCTTTTAAATTAATGATGATGATTTATTTAGTGTATGGTGTGTTAGGTGTTACTTCCTTTAATATACGAACAAGTGCGACACAAAGCTATGTACCTAATAAAAAAAGAGGACGATTTAATGGCATTTTTTCCGTTGTTACAATGTTAGGTATGGTACTAGGACAACTATTAGCAGGAATTTTAGGGGAATGTATGTATATTCCTTACATTATTGTTATTTCAGGTTTCATTAATTTAGTAGGTGTCTATTTCTGTATCATCAAAAATAAACAGGCGATTCAAAAGGTATACAATCGAGTAGTATAAAGATAGTTAGATACTCAAAAAAAACGTTACTTAATAAAGTAAAAAAGAGAAAACACTATTTGCAATCTCTTTCCTCTTTTATTTCAATATTGATTCTAGTTATATAATTTTCCATATCTGCTTCGCTAATATCTGCTAATAAATATTCTTCGTAGGCATAAGTTCCTAAAGTAATCTTATGTGTATCTGCATATGTTAAAAGTTTAGCATAAGTATCTTTTAAGTTTGCATAATATCCTTTATGGTAGGCACACAAATAATGGGAACCTTTCTTAATAAATGTTTTAGGTGTTTTTTTATGTACATAAGCGTACATATAGGAATAATTATAGGTTTGTTGTTTTCTAATATTATCCAATGATACAATGATACCAGCAAATTCACCAGAGGCAAGATGATGCTTTTCTAAAAAGGTGATATATTGTTCCATAAACGTCGCAAAATTTTTATCATCTGTATTCTCTAAATTTGGTGATAATAAAATATTACAAGCCTGTTGATATTCAATAAATATATCATCTGGATTGGCATGGATTCCTTCCTGTGTGAAAGAGCGAAACGCTTTTAAAGTATCGTGAATCTGTTTTAAGTTCTTTTGTGCTTCTAATAGCTTTTTTTCCTGTGCATCTAATAAGGATAGAAATAAGGAAGGATTTCTTTTTCTTAAATAGATCTTAATATCTTTTAATGACATACCTAAACGTTTTAAAGCAGTGATCACTTTGAAAGTATCATATTGATGATATGAATAAAAACGGTATCCTTTTTCATCTACATAAGCTGGTTTAAATAAACCGATTTCATCATAATGGAATAATACATGTTTTTCTACATTGCATATTTTAGCGAATGCACCGCATGTTAAAAGTTTTTTTTGCATTTAAAAATCCCCCTTGACTATAAGGTAACCTTATAGTTTATTATAATAGAACATGCATTTGAATACAAGAAAGGAGTTCGCAAATGAGTTTAATACTACATTATTTAAAAAGATATAAAAAATTATTTGTTGGGAATGTGATTTCTGTTTTCGGTTTTGCGTTAGTGGAATTAGGGATTCCAACGATTGTAGCGTTGATGATTGATGTGGGTGTCGCAAATAAAGATCAAAGCTATGTATGGCAGATGGGAGGCATCATTGCCTTGATTTCCATTATCGGTGTATTTGGAACGATTATGCTAGGTTATTTTTGTGCGAAGATTTCTACTTATATAACACGCGATATTCGTAATGATATTTTTAGTAAAGCACAAACCTTTACGGCTAATGAATTTAATCGTTTCAGCATCTCATCAATGATTACAAGAACTAATAATGATGCCTTTCAAATTCAGCAATTTATTAATGTATTGCTTAGAACGGCGTTAATGACACCAGTTATGTTTATCATTTCGTTTGCCTTAACAGCCACTACTTCATTACCTTTATCATTAGTTATTGCAGCAACGATTCCATGTATTATTATCGGTGTTGTTTTAGTCGCAAAATACTCTAAGCCAATTAGTGAAAATCAACAGACTTCTTTAGATCAATTAAACCAGATTGCTCGTGAGAATTTAAGTGGTATTCGTGTGATCCGTTCTTTTGGAAACGATGAATATGAACAGGAACGTTTTAGTGAAACAAATCATCGATTCACTAAATTTTCTAAACAATTATTTAAGTTAATGAGTATGACACAACCAATTTTCTTTATGTTGATGAACATCGCCGCATTAGCGATTTATTTTGTGGCAACGTATTTAATTAGAAGTGGTCATTTAGAAATTGGACAGCTAGTTGCTTTTATGGATTATTTATTCCATGCAATGTTTTCCATGATGTTATTTTGTACGGTTTTTATGATGTATCCTCGTGCTGAAGTAAGTGCAAAACGTATTGAAGAGGTATTAAAATGCGATCCGTTAATCAAAAATGAAGGAAAAGAAGAAAGCGTAGCAGAAGAAAATAGCAGTATTGAATTTGATCATGTCAGTTTTGTATATCCTGATGGGGAAGAAGCGATTTTACACGATGTGAGTTTTAAAGCAAACAAAGGCGAAAAAATTGCTTTTATTGGTAGTACAGGTTCAGGGAAAAGCACCATTGTTAATTTGATTCCTCGCTTTTATGATGT
>SAAR01000131.1 GCA_009916335.1 Erysipelotrichia bacterium
ATTCATATATAGTTCTAAAATCTTTTCTTTACTGTAAGCATGCTCTAATGCATTGGCAACAAACGCCTCACTCACCTTACGATTCATTGACATATTTTGATCAAAATACATATTCTTTGCTAATTGTTGAGTAATGGTACTACCCCCACCTAATACTTCTTGTGCCATAATGTTCGCTAACGTAATTCTCACTAAAGAAATATAATCAATTCCATGATGCGTATAAAAACGATGATCTTCAATCGCTACAATCGCATCTTTAAAATGCTGTGAAATGTCATCAGCTTTGACATAATGTGGTTTACTTTCAATCATTGCCACCTTATCTTCAACGCTCATTTCATCAGTCGCTTTTTTATAATCTAAATAACCCCAACCTGCAAAAATACACACTACAAATAAAACAAGGATTATTAGAATCATTAGTAATCTACGAATTAATTTAAACATTTCATCACCATTGCTATTATAACACAGAACAAATAACAATCTTCAAATATAACAATATTGTAAGAATATTAACGCTCTGCTATATCAATAAACCACTTTCCCGTTTGTGTATCAAAGTACAGTTTTCTTTGTTGATTAGCGATATTACAAATATATTGTAAGCCACACTTTCCCCCTAAAGATAATTTATTTCCTGTATACATGCAACTATCAATTTTATATTCATGATTATTTGACCAAATAATGACTTTTGGTACTTTCTCACCATCTGCTTTAATTAATGTAAGTACATCTATATATGCGTTAATCATTTATATCACCCATTAGTATCATACCTTTTTGTAGACAATTTGTCTACAACATTTCATAATATTATTTCACAATCATTGCAAATATCCATAAAGGTAAAAAATCATACATTATATAACGTGGTAATAAATATTGATCATCACTTCTTAGCATGTTACGATTTTGTCCATAACCAAACGCTAATTTAACGTTTCTTTCTTGCAATATTTTCACTGCATTTTCACAACTTCTCCCATAAGGAAAAGCAAAATACATATCACTAACGATCGCTTCATTACAGATAAAATCATGCTTGATAAAAGCATAGGATTCCACTTCCATCTGTTTCTTAAACAAACCAGCTTTATGATGTAAATTATAAGTATGTGAATAATACTCTACATGCTCATCATTGACTAATTCTTCTTTTCTTAAATAATCATACCTGCCTTGTATATGTTTATTGTTTATTTCTGTTTTATGTCCAATTACAAAACAAGTTGCTTTCAAGTCATATTTTTCCATAATTGGCTTAACAATCGTATGGAAAGATTCTATCCCATCATCAAAGGTTAGGACAACACTTTTTTCATCTAACTCTTTCTTTCCTTGATAATACTCATTAACCTCTGCCATTGTCAATGTTTGATAATGATGCTCATACAAATATTGCATTTGTTTCTCAAAAGCAGAAACACCCATTACATAAATATTATGTGGATAATACTTTTCTTTTTCTTCATCACTAACAATGTGATGATAGCCTAATATAGGTAAACCATCTTGATATTTTACATAGCGAATACTAAATCCTAAACACAGTACAATACATAAACAAAGAAGATACAGGAGCATTTGTTTAAATAAAGTTTTCATAAAAAATAAAACACAGCTTAGCTGTGTTATTATCTATTAGCATTCACAGATTTCATAATCTGTTTAATCTGTGCTTCGGAAGGTTTTCTCCCCATTTGTAGGAACATAGCACGAATCATTTTTTCATTTATTGGAGGATTTTCCTTAAGCTCTTTTTCAAATTTTCTCTTAGTGAAATAAAAACCTAATCCACCACCTACAATCAAACCAATGATTAAGCTACCTATTGATACCCATAAATCCATAATATGCCTCCTGTTATTTCTACAATATGTATTATACAAAATTGTCATAACAAGTACAACACTTTTTATTAAATAACCCTTATTTGTTGCTTATTTAATGATTTTCATAGGATAACCAATGAGTATATCCACTTTTTTCATCAAATATGAAATACATTTGATAATAACGATGCAAAAAATATTCAAAGCCCATTAAAGAAGATAAACAGAAACAATTGTCATATAAATAGCAATAACTTTTCTGTTTTGTAATCGGGTGCGTATAGATGATTGTTTTTTCATCTAAGATGTAATCTTCCTCATTATAAAAACGAATACAACGAGTATAAAAATCTTCGTAACATATTTGTTCACAAATCGCTTTTAATTGGAAACTATTCCTTTTAATCAAATCTTCTAATACTTCTTCATTCCCTTTAAATACACTCACAAAGGTTGTTTTAATAGGATAGCACTTCATATATACATTCCCCCTTATCACTTATTATAAAGAAGAAAGGTTGCATACATTGTCATATTTTGTAAACAAAAAAACACCAAATGGTGTTTAATCGTTCATATGTCTTTTGATAATTAAACCAATGTATTGTGCTGCTAACTCTGGATCATCATTGCAAACAACATACTTATAATCATTGATTAACTTCATTTCTTTTGTGGCTTTCGCTAAACGCTCTTGAATGATTTCTTCCGCTTCTGTACTACGACCACGAATTCTATTTTCTAACTCCTCCATTGTTGGTGGTATCATAAAAATACTAATACAATCAGGAACTTTCTTCGCTACTTGTTGTGCTCCTTGCACCTCAATTTCAAGTACAACATTTTTTCCTTCATTACGAAGTTTTTCGACCTGTGATAAAGGTGTACCATAATAATTGCCGACAAATTCAGCCCACTCTAACAAATCCCCTTTTTGAATCGCTTCTTCAAAGTGCTTTTTATCGGTAAAGATGTAATCAACCCCATCAACTTCCCCTTTTCTTGGTGAACGTGTAGTCATTGAAATAGAATATGTTAGGTTTAAATCCTTCTCTTTCATAAAATAACTTCGAACTGTTCCCTTCCCTACTCCACTTGGTCCACTTAAAATAATTAATAGTCCTTTTTTCATACATTACTACCTCTTTTTTATGTATTCCATTATACCATTATCCACCGTTAGTGAACATCATTTTTTTCAAAATTAACACAATTAATAGATAATTTTTATTACATCTTCTATTGCTCTTATCTAATTTGGCAATAAACACCTTTTCTTTAGGAATTGAATGGTCCCCTTGTTTACTTTTTGTTTCTTCACTTATTTCATGCTATAATAAGGAACGGTGATAAACATGGCATTTGATGGCTTAGTATTAAATCAATTATGCAAGGAATTACAAGAGAACATTCCTGCTAAAATCAATAAAATACAACAGGTTTCTGATACAGAAATACTGTTTACTTTGCGTTGCAATAATCAAAATCGTAAATTGATGATTTCCTGTCATAGTAATTATAATCGTATCCATTTTACTAATCGAGTCTATACAACACCTGATATTCCACAATCTTTTATCATGGTACTTAGAAAACATATTAGTGGAGCAATTATTACGCAATTAACGCAGTTAGGCTTAGATCGCATCTTATGTTTTTCTTTACAGGCAAGAAATGAATTAGGAGATATTCATCAAATTAAAATGTATGTAGAATTAATGGGTAAATATGCAAACATCATCTTAGTAAATGATGAAAATAAAGTAATTGATGCTTTAAAGCGTATTCCCCCTTTTGAAAATAGTGTTAGAACGATTCATCCAGGTGCAATGTTTGTACCTGTCAAGCCACAAGCAAACAAATTAGACCCTTTTAATGCAAAAAGCTATGATATAGAGGAAAGTTTCACAAAACAATTTCATGGTTTTTCGCCGATTCTTTCTAATGAATTTCATTATCGCTTACGCCATCAGGAAGATTTTACAAAGATTATGGAATCAATCAAAAACAGTCATAGTATTTTTATCAGTGAAAAAGATGACAAACAATATTTTCATGTCATTCCTTTAAAACATTTAGAGGTTGAAACAAAAGAATACCCACTACAAGAAGCAATGGATATTTTATATTATGAAAAAGAAGAAAAAGTACGCATTAAAGAACAAAGTGGTGATTTATTTAAAATAGTATCTCAAGAATTAAAGAAAAGCAGAAATAAACTACTAAAGTTAGAAAAAACATTAGATGATGCCTATGATTTAGAAAATTATCGTGTGTATGGCGATTTACTTTATGCCTATGCGTATCAATTTCCTCATAAAGTGAAAGAAGCAATCTTACCTTCTTTTGAAACAGGTGAAGATATGATCATTCCTTTAGATGAAAAGATAGATGTAAAACAAAATGCTAAAAAGTATTATCAAAAATATCAGAAAGCAAAAACAGCACAAATTGAGGTCGCAAAACAGATTGCCCTAACAAAAGAAACAATTGCTTATTTTGAAATTTTAGAGGCACAGCTAGAACAAGCCTCTTTCTTAGATGCTTTAGAAATTAGAGAAGAATTAACAAGTCATGGCTATATGCGTAAAAAACAGCGTTCTATCCAACGGAAAAAGAAAACAAAGCCAAATTTTATGACTTTAAAAGTCAACGATACTTTTATTTATATAGGTAAAAACAATGTACAAAATGATTATATAACTTGGAAACAATCACGAAAAGAACACTTGTGGCTACACGCTAAAGACATTCATGGATCCCATGTTGTCATTGCTGAGGCAAACCCTAGTGAAGAAGTTCTTCGTATTGCTGCTATGTTTGCGGCATATTATTCAAAAGGTAGACTTTCTTCTAGTGTCCCTGTTAATTATTGCAGTATTCGCCAATTAAAAAAGCCAAATAAAGCCGCACTAGGTTTTGTTACATTGAGCAATTATAAGACAATATACATTGATCCTGAAGAAGAAATGATAAAACAATACATTCAAAACTATCAAATATAAGTACAAGTATATTACAAAAATAGTGATGTGCTTGTACTATAGAGGTTTAACTTACATCATAAATACACTAAAAAAGGCTATTTACAGTGCGTTCATCTTCACACTCGTGATAGCCTTATTAATTCTTTATATTTTCTTTTTCTTCATTTGATACATCTTAGCATCTGCTCTTCTAATCAATTCCTCTTTTGAAGATGCATCTTGAGGGTATCTTGCGTAGCCTAAACTAATTTTAGGTTGATATTGAAACTTATCTAATTGTAATGGTTTTAATAATACGGCTTTAAAATTATCTATAAAAGGAACTGGATCATCAATCGCAAACAAAATAACGACAAATTCATCTCCACCGATACGAAAAGCATAATCTTCTTCTCGTAATGCCTTTTTAATGCGTATCGCCATCTCTTTTAATAGTTGATCACCAATCGTATGTCCATAAGTATCATTCACTTCTTTGAAACGATCAATATCTAAATATATCAATGTGAATGCTTCATCATCTTTTAACAGTTTAGTTAATACACTTGACATCTTTCTTCCATTATACAATTCAGTTAAATAATCCTGATAAGACATTTCTATCATTTTATATTTTTGTTCATTAATCTTTAATATCGTATAAAGTAAAGCAGGAATCAAAAGTGAAATAAAAAACATCAAAATAATAATTGGCATCGTTTCTCGATAATCAATCCAACCATCTTTTAAAGAAACACTTAATGTCCATTCACTGCCAGGTACATCAAAACTTATTTCCACTGGGTCAATTAAAGCTTCTTTTGATGATTCTAAAATGATTTGCTTTTTGTTTGTATCAGGATGAATACGCCATAATTTATAAGTATAGCCAACCTCAGTAAAATCAGCTAGATTAACAGAATCAAATATTTCTGGTACATTTAAGACAACAATGGAAAACCCCCAAAACATTTCCTTTTGATTCACCGTTAAATAGATAGGCTGTCGAATCACAATTCCCATTCCAGATTGGTATAGTTCAAATGGTCCTGCTAAGGTTGTCTTTCCTGTATCTCTTGCATATTCAGCTTCCTTTTTCCGATCTGGATCAGCGAAAATATCCCCAAATGCTTCTTCATTTTCTTGTAATGGATAGACATACTCTACAACACCATTAGGTGCCAATTGAATGCTCCTGAAAGCATGATCATCGTTATAGAGCTGTGTCGCCACTTCTTCAAAATTTTGTACTTTTCCTCCACTGTTCATCACTAGCAAAGAAAGTGTATTTGTTGTCTGCATATACGATGAAAGAGAACGATCTAATTCACTTACTTGTGATTTTGCAATATATTCTGCCCTTTCTATTGCAGTCTCTTTTTTATCCACTAAAAACCAAGCAACCATCATTGATGATATAATAATCATTATGACAAAAGAAATACCACTGATAAATCCTGAATAATGCTTTTTCATTCTACTCCCCTACTTTATCTTTATTTTATTAATACTTTTATCAAGTTAAAATGTTTTAATATCCTATAAATAGTATACCCAATTTAAAACATTGTGTCTAATCATTTTCTTGAATTATGATGAAACTAAAAGCAAAAAAAAGCACTTAAAACAAAGGAATAAGTGCTTATTAGTTATTTTAGTAAAGCGGCAATTCTAGGAATAATCTGTTTCTTTCTTGATACAAAACCAGCTAAATATTCATCTGCGTCTTTTGGATTTTCAAAAGTATCCGCAATCATTTTACTTAGCTTTCCTGTAAATAAGAAACGGCTTCCCTTACCTTCAACATTAGAAAATACCATCATTAATAAGTCATATTTAAAACGTTCATTTTCTTCTTCTAAGAACACTCTAAAATCATTGCTGATTTTATGCACCATATCCAAATCGAAGATATTAGTTTGCCCGATGGCAATGTGATAACCATCTAATTCATATTCTTTAAAATCAGTATAAAGAATATCGTTGTTTGTCTTTCCTTCAATCGTTGCTGTTTTCACAAACATTTCTTTTGCTAACTCTTGAAGATCAATATCATTCGCTTTAGCTAATTGTGTTGCGATCTGCACATCGACATCGGTACAAGTAGGAGAACTAAAATTCATAGTATCCGAAATGATTGCACAACATAAAATACCTGCCATATCTTTAGGTACCTCTACCCCTGTTTCTTTATACATTGATGCAATAATGGTACATGTACTACCAACACGTTGGTTACGGAAAATAATTGGTTGATTTGTTTCAATATCGCCAATTCGATGATGATCAATAATTTCTAATATATTAGCAAATTCTAAATCGTCAATCGTTTGACTCATCTCATTATGATCTACCAAGATAAAGTTTTTCTTCTGATAAGATAATAGATGATAGCGAGCAATGGAGCCAATTAACTTATTATTCATATAAACAGGATAATTGCGATACCTTGTTTTAAGCATGATTTTAGCAGCATCTTCTACATATTCATTCCCATTAAAACGCACAACATCTTTAATTGGCGACATCATTAGACCAACAGGAATACTACGATAAATCATCTGTAATATCTTCATAATATTATATGGTGTACTAATGAGTGTAACCCCCATCTCCTTTGCCATGCGAATAATAAATTCACTAGGAATAAATCCTTCAGATACAGCAATGACAGCACACCCTTTTGACATACATTTAATCATTGAATCTTCATTATCACTCAATGCCATAATGGCACCTGTTAAATCACGTTCCATCATCTTTTTATCAAAAATACGCACATAGCCACTTCTTGCTAATGTACCTTTGCAAATGAATTCACCTTTTAAAGAAGCAACTAAATTTTCAAGTGGAGTGTCTTTTAATACATCTTTCGTAATATTTAAATCCTGCATTTGAATCTTAGATACATCGGACATTGTGGTAAGACCAATTAATTCTTTTTGCTCATTAACCACATAAATCGTTTTTGTATTATGTGCTAAACATAAATCCCAGACATGACGAATCGTTGCTTCAGGATTGACCTGAATGGCTGGATCCATCGCAATTTCTTTCAATGTTGCTTTTGCACTACTAATTAATTCAGGTTCTTTCACATTAAATTTATGTAAAATAAATTCTGTTTCTTTGTTTAGTTTCCCTAATCGACATGCTTTGGCTTTATATCCTAACTTGTTTTTTAAATACGCATAAGAAATAGCAGCACAGATAGAATCACTATCTGGATTCCTGTGTCCTGTTATATAAATAGTGTTTGACATAAAATTCTCCTCTTTAATCGCTTTTATTACTTATATGATACTATATTTTTTTATGAATGTCATTACATTTACAGCACTTAAATACTCATTGTTGATGTGCCAAAAATAGACAATTCTCTTTTTAGGAATAAAAAAACTGAATGATTCAATCACTCAGTCTTCTAATCCACAAATTGATAATTTTGCCTTTGTTGGTTTAGCAGGAATACCAACAACACTACAATTAGGGGCAACATCTTTGGTTACTACAGAATTTGCACCTATTTTGGCATGATCGCCAATCTTAATATTACCTAGCACTTTTGCACCAGCACCAACCATCACACGATTACCAAGGGTTGGGTGGCGTTTGCCATGTTCCTTACCAGTACCACCTAGCGTAACACCATGATAAATAATACAATCATCACCGATGATCGCTGTTTCGCCAATGACGACACCCATACCATGATCAATGACTAAACCTTTTCCAATAATTGCCCCTGGGTGTATTTCAATTCCTACCCAAAAACGTGCAATATTACTCATCAAACGAGCTAAGAAAAAGCAATGACAACCATATAGAAAATGAGCAATCCGATAGAAAAACAATGCTTTGATATGTGGGTATAGCAATAATACTTCTAATTTAGAATGTACTGCTGGATCATATTCCATCGTACGTTTTAAATTGTATCGTATTCCTTTAAACATACAATCATCCTTTCAAGTAATAGTAGTATTATGCCATAAATTGAAAAAAATGTGTAGTCATTCACTTATTAATACCCTAAATCCTCATTAACTAGTAATACAATAATACGATTTTTATTTAATTGATAACGGTGTGTTACATAGGTACAACAAATTCTTGTAGGACTTTGACAGTCCATACATTGTCCCATATGTGTACAAGCATTATCCTTATTTAAACGAACGCAGTTGGCAGGTGCTGCAATACTTTGCACACGCTGTTTCGCAGCTTCTAAATCACTAACAATCTTATTGCGACCAACTACTAAAATGACTTTTTCAGGTCCATAGGTAATCGCCGCCACACGATTCGCATTGCCATCAACATTGAACAATTCCCCATTCATCGTTACTGCATTACTACTAGC
>SAAR01000667.1 GCA_009916335.1 Erysipelotrichia bacterium
TATCATTAATAAACTTGAAAAACATAATGGTTGTATCCTTGCTGATAGTGTCGGACTTGGTAAAACTTTCACAGCACTTGCAGTTATTCTTTATTATTCACTAAAGAACAGGTCAATTTTGGTTCTCTGTCCAAAAAGACTTGCGGATAACTGGAATCAGTATTGTGGAAACACTAACTCAAATATTTTTTACCAAGACAGAATCAGATATGATGTTTTGTTTCATACCGACCTTGGTCGTGGTGGTTGGAGCAATGGACATGATTTAAAACAAATTAACTGGGGCAATTATGATTTGGTTGTCATTGATGAATCACATAATTTTAGAAACAATAATCCGGTTAAAGAAAAAGAATCAAGATATGATTTTTTGATGAATAGAATTATGAAAGCAGGTGTTAAAACAAAAGTTTTGATGCTTTCTGCAACCCCTGTAAATAACAGATATAATGATTTAAAAAATCAATTAGCACTTGCCTATTGTGGCGATTATGATGGCTTCGAAAAGAGTTTGGATACTACAAACAACATTGGAGTTATATTTAGACAAGCCCAAGGAGTATTTAATGCTTGGAGCAAATTGCCACCAGATAAAAGAACAAACAAAGAACTTATTGAAAACCTAAGTATAGATTTTAAGATATTACTTGACAGCGTAACCATAGCACGAAGTAGAAAAAATATTGTTAAATATTATAACATTGAAAAAATAGGCAAATTCCCAAAAAGAAGAAAGCCTTTATCATATTACCCGGAACTTACCGATCTTAAAGATTTGGTTGAATATAAAGAAATATATGAATGCATAAAAAGAATGTCTCTTTCAGTTTATGCTCCTTTTGATAGGATTTTGGATAGCAAAAAAACATATTATGAAGACTTGTTTGATATCAAAATTAAAGGAAGTGCATTAACTTCAAAGAAAAAGCATAGAGACAGTGGCATAAAAAGACTTATGACAGTCAATTTGCTTAAACGACTTGAAAGTTCAGTTGAAGCATTTAGACTTACAATGAACAGTTTGCTTGAAACAAACAAATCTACAATAGATAGAGTTAATGAATATTTAGCAACTAAAAAAGATATGTTCATTTCAAAAGCAGTTTTTGATTATGAAAATTTTGACCAAGATGAAGACGGAAGTTTAAATCCGGTTCAGGTTAATGATGGAAAAGATGTTCGCATCAACATGAAAGATATGGATTGTGTTGGTTGGAAAGCAGATATAGAGGCTGATATTGCAACTCTTGAGTATTTGCTCGATAAACTTTATAAAATCACACCAGAGCACGATGCAAAACTAATTCAATTAAAGAAAATTATTACAAATAAAATTGAACATCCAATTAATGAGGGCAACAAAAAAGTATTAATCTTTTCTGCCTTTGCTGATACTGCTACTTATATTTACAACAATATTGCTCCATGGCTTAAAGAAAAATATGGATTATATTCAGCAAAAGTTGAAGGCGGAAGTGGTCATAATGAATGTGAACTTTTATGCGGGAAAGCAACAGACACTCTTCTTACAATGTTTAGTCCTATCTCAAAACGAAGAGATGAAGTATTTAATGTCAGCACCAAAGTAACAGGAATGAATAGCACTTGGTCTCTCTGGGGCGAAGATGCAATGAAAAACATTGATTGCCTAATAGGTACTGATTGTATTTCCGAAGGGCAAAACTTGCAAGACTGCGATATGTGTATCAATTATGATATACATTGGAATCCAGTTAGAAT
>SAAR01000132.1 GCA_009916335.1 Erysipelotrichia bacterium
AGGGAGTAGCAGGTCGTGTACGACTGGATAAATCAACATGTCTGTGGTGAGATGTTTAAACTTATTGACTATCACTTACCACTGGTTTATCCTTAAATGAAAAAAGTCGTATAAAGACAGCTAACCCCTTATGTACCATGCTTTCTAAGGTGGTTTTGGACTTGGAAAAACAATCAAAATAGTGTAGTTTTGGATGGTTTTGTCGATTAATATTTAATACAAAAAGAGGTGTTAAATATGTACAATTGGCAAGAAATCATTGATGAATTTTTACTTGATATTCAAGTTAAAGGTTACGCAGAACAGACAGTTTACAATTATCGACTAAAACTGAAAAATATCAAAGACTATTTTCAAAGCAAGAATATTGAAATTGACAGAATCACAAAACGAGATGTCAAGCAGTGGGTGATGTTTTTACAAAATGATGGCAAGCAAGCATCAACAATAAATGTGACAGTCAATAGACTAAGCAAGTTACTTGATTACATGGTTGATGAAGAATATATTGAAGTCAATCCATCAAGTCGTGTTGGGCGACTAAAAACGCAAAAGAAAATAATTTACCCACTTAATGACAGCGAAATCAAGCAAATGTTGGCGGTCTGTAAAAATCATAAGTTTAAGCAGATAGCACAAAGAAACGTTGTTTTATTTAGCATGATGTTGGAGTGTGGGCTTAGAATTTCAGAGGTGACTAACCTTAAAAATGAAGATATTCTTGAAAATCAAATAATTGTACGCAACAGCAAGAACAATAAAGATAGAGCGTTAGCGATCACACCAATCCTTAAAAAACAGATGTTGAAATATAATAGAATCAAACGAAACTTACGCAAAGATAAAGATTGTGAATATTATTTTTTAAGTTTTCATGGTGGCGGACTAGATTGTAAATCAATTTTTGAAATGATGAAGCACATTAAGAAGCAAATGACTATAAGGAGCGTTGTGAGATTCTCAGGTCACACTCTTAGACATACTTACGCACACATGGCTATGCGTAACGGGATGGATATTTACACGCTATCAAAAAACATGGGTCACAGCAGTGTAACAATGACACAGAACTATTTACAAACATTGAAATCAGATGATTTTGTAAAAGAGTCCATAAAATATTCAACATTACAAAATCTTAGATAGCCCACAACCCACTAAAAACTACATTCA
The DNA here is from genome assembly GCA_009916335.1 of Erysipelotrichia bacterium. The sequence continues at coordinate 1,174 of SAAR01000132.1, forward strand.
ATTGTAGCTTTTTTTTATATGATAAAATCCAACTTTTACAAACTATTTTGTGTTTATAAGTCTAGTGTTTTATTGGGCTTAAAATAGCCAAATTTTCATTATTTTTTATAATTTATCAATATATATATATGTTATAATTAAAAGGGAACTTATAATAAGCTTTATTCAGTATAGGAGAACTTATGAAAATCGTTATGATAATTATTGTTATACTTTTAGTTATTGGTTACGCAACTAATTCAGTTACTCTAACTAAAAAGGAGATTGCAGAGCTTGAAATGGGAGGTGTAATAATAAGAACCTTTCAAGCACCAAATGTTAAAAAGGCTGTTCAAGAGGCTCAAACTTTTGCTAGAGTTAACAACTTAAGAATTTTAAGTATAAGTACATCAGAGACCACATGGACTGGTAGTGCAGTTGTACAACTTAAAGTCTAGTAAAGTATACTTCAGTAAAACAATGTTAAAAATATAAAAAGCTAGGACTTATTGTCTTGGCTTTTTTATATTAATCGTAAATCAATCAAGGTCAAATGCCTACCGCACAGCAAGCTGATTGGTGTTACTCAACTTGCTGACGCAAGATTGGTAACGAATATTAGCAAATATAAATTATAGGGTAATATCAGTCTTGTATAAGAAATAATATATACACAACCGATATTACCCTATAAATTAAAATACTTATATAGATAGATGTTCTACAACTATTTATATTTTCAATAATTATAGTTGTAGAACAGAAGTTGTATATATTATTTCTTATACACAATCAATTCTACAACTATTTATTTTTTCAATAAAACAATTTATATTTGCTAATATCATTTACCGTCTTGCTTGCAAGCGTGTAAATACCTCGGAACAGCGCTAGCTGTGGGGTGGTAACCCTATCTCTTTCTTGTGTATATATAATAGAAGAAAGTTAAAAAATTCAACTATAAAATATCAAAAATAAATCACAAATATGATTAAAATCGTTGACTAGATATTTTCACAAATGGCTTAACCCAGTGTTTTATTACACTTATCAATTTTTAATAAAATAAAAAAATAGCAAAAAAAGCTTGACAGGCAAACATAATTATGCTATAATATGTATATAGAGTTAGTTATCCCTACTTTAATTATATATCATCTATCAGTCAATGTCAAGTACTTTTTAAAACTTTTTATATATTGACCGTAGATACTTACAAATAAATGCTTTGTAGGGATTGGCTAACGAAAAACAGGAAGAAGATACTTGTCAAACATTTTTTAAAATAGAGGAGATACACAGATGAACGAAGAAGTTAAATTTTACTTTTGCTATGATTCACAGCTTGCCAATAAGCTTAAACAAGAAAAGCAGAAACTGATTACAGTTGCAATAAGCCCTAACACAGGAAAAAAATTCTGGTTATATCAAAGAACTATTGAACTGACAAGAACGCTTGATGAATATTTTATGAATAAGTAAGTAAGCAAGGAAATATAAGTATAAGTAAATAAGAGGTAACAATAAATATGCAAATAACAATAGATGAATTATTTACAAATGATGAATTTGAAAATATTATAGATGAAAAATGGGTAAACCAATTTAATAAAAAAGGTAATTTACAGACCGACACTAAAAAAGCAATCATAACCAAATTGTCAAAATACTATGCAAGTGCTGAATATGTTAGAGGTACAAGGAAGGCTAAAGCAGGCTTTGAAATTGGTGATAAGTTAAGTGTTGAATTGAGCAATGCTGAAATGGTTGAAAAGGGCTATCGTAAAGCAAATGCAGGCAATACAAGTAATCATAATATTGTTGCTTTGAAGATTTTCAAGAATTACTTGAATCAACTAAAATTAAAAGAAGTTGAAACAGTTTCAATGACAAGAATAAAATGGCTTAAGCAAGCAGGAATTACAACAATGATTGCTGACTTGAATGAAGTTGATAAACTTGAAATCAATAAGGATTTTAAAAATTATTATAAAGATGATACAGCAACAGCACTGAAATCAATTATAAGTTTTTGTTTGAAACAACTTGGCATAGATGAAAAAAAAGCAACTGTCTATTATTGCGATGCTAAAAATGATGATAAAGCAGAAACAGACGAAAACGGAAATAAGAAACGGTTAATGACAGATGATGAAGTAAAATCAATGAAAAGTTTTGTGGAGGGTCTGAAAGCAAAATATAATGTGACAAAATTTCAAGTTGCAAATGTTGAATTTAAAAATGAGTTAAGAAACTGGTATAGAGATCATTTGAAATCAGAAGCGATTTGGGTAGAAATTGAATTGGATATAAATGAAATCAATGTTGAGCAAGTGGAATTAAATTCAAAAGAACTTGACGAGTTAAGAAATCAATTCATGACAGAATTTCAAAAGTATAGAAAAAAGTTATATGTGCGAAGAGAGTTCAAACGAAAAATAAAAGGTCAAAAAGGTATGAATTGGAGATATGATATTCAAGTCCTAGATTTGCTAGAGCAAAGAAAATCAGTTGTTGCACCGTATCTGCAAATGGAAGAACGCAACTATTTTCAATTCATGGTTGAATGTGATGAAGCAATTGGATTTGTTAAAGCTGATTGGGATGAGTACAATGAAACTTATAAACAATATAAAAATGATGTAAAAAATGATGATGTGAAATTGATTGAAGAATGGAGACAGGCGACAGAATTAATCAATAAACAATATGAAGAATATGACGATATGTTTACTACAGCGATAGCTATAGCATAACAAGAAAATGGAGAAAACAAAATGACTAATACAAATACTACAACAGAAGAATTGGTAATGAGAACATTGATCACGGAGCTGAAAATTATGAACTTGAAATTGGATATGTTGGAAAATGAAATTGATGAAAAATTAGCTAAATAAACAGCATAGGACGATTGTTTAAGAATTAAAATTTAACAAAATATAGGGGGTTCTTTCAAACTTTAAAAAAAGAATGGAAGAACATAATGACAGAATTACAAAAAGATGTAGCACAAATCATGGATATTGTTAAGAATGAAGGTGTGAAAGAAAGAGTATTTAGTGTAAAAAGCTCGTGGTATAGCAAAGAGGAACGAGAATTAAAAGCACAAGTTGAAAGTATTTTCGAAAGAAAACTAATGACTTTGTTCTTTGATTTGCAAAACACGTTGAAACGTTTACCAAGTCAATCAGAATATTTAGCAGAGTATATGAAAATTGCTTTTGGTAAGATTGAAAAACAAGATTGGTATACAGAAATTGTCAAAGTATTTAATAAAGATTTCATTGAAAATTGTGTAACATGGCGAGCTGACAGAGCTTACAAGTCAAATTTAATTGAAATAATGACAGCTATGCAACTTGAAAGCAAAGGGTATACAGTATTTCGGGAAAAATATCTTGATATGGTTATGGGTGTTGATTTGGTAGCAGTCAAAGGTGGAAAAGTCTGGTACATTCATGTGACTAAGGATAGCAGTTTTTCAAAGGATAAAGTTCTTAAAAAAGGTACTTACAGAGATTATTGGGTCAACTACAAGAGATTTGACTATCAAAGAAACTTTGAAAATCATGTGCAGTTGTTTTATAGCAATGACGAGAATGAAAACAACGTTGTGAAAAATGGATTGCCCTTATTTAAGTTTGACTATGTTTTGGATGCTTTAGACGAAGAGCATTCATTTAAATGGGATGAAAATAATCAGATGGCAGAGCTTATGGCGATTATGAAAAATGCAGGGTCAGTAAACAAGTTTTATACTTGGACAAGTACAAATGGAAAATTGGCAGTAAAATAGTTGAACGAGTGGGATCGTTTAATTGAATAAGTAATAGCAATAAAAATACAGGGGGGTTCTTTGTTTATCGAATAAAAGATAACGGAGAACTTAAATGAATAAAAATGAACTAAGAAAAAATGAACTAATTGAAACAATGCTTGAAAGCAAATGGATGAATGTTTATGTGAACAAGCTCAATAAGAAGTTTGGCAAGTATTCTACAAAAGATTGGAATCCATCGAAGGACAGCTTAATTTCAAATCTTTGGGAGTCGTTGATAATATACGAAAGAAACAATAACATAGATGCAAACTTTAATGAGATTGAAAAGTATTGTTTTCAAAAGGCTTACACGCTAACCTCAGAAGAGTTTATCAGCGAAACTGGTAAATACAGAATGGGTAAGAAAAAAGAGTGGCAACAAACTTTGGTTGAATACAAAGACGAGTTACAGGCAAAGAAACATTACTTTGATGATTACCCATCATTGCAAGATGAATATGTGTATGATAACACGCAACTAGATTCATTGGCTAACAAAGCTTATGCGTGTGACTTTTCAGAGAACTTGACAAAAAGTCAAGCGACATTTGTTAAATCAGTTTTGAATTTGGGCGTTGATGCTACAATATATAACTTAGAGCTGAACAAGAAAAGCTTTAATAATCGTTTGAATCGGACGGTTAAGGCAATCGAGAATAAACGAAGCAAATATAATATTGTGAGTGAGAGCGACAAGGTGACGGCTGACAGATTGAGCTTGATTGATTTGGTGATTGATGTGATCGAGGATGAACGAGTGAATGAAATTATGATCTTTAAGGCATTGGCTGGTGTATATGAAAGTGAATTAAGTTATTTGTATTGCCGAGCATTTGACGGTGTTGAAGCTGAATTGGCTTATCAAACGTTTCGAGAAAACAAAGGTAGACATTATGCTTATAAGTTGTGTGATGTGATATATGATGAAAAAGAAAAACTTGAAAGTATGCTGAAAGTGGCATAGAAGATTGTAAGGCTAGAGCATTATGCTTTAGCTTTTTTTGTTTTAATTTTTTAAAAAGTGAGGACGGGCGTAGTATATATTATGAAGAAAGATAATTATAGAGAACCCCCTTTGATAATTTTGCTAGGTCTTTCATGTCGATAAAGGAGAAGTATAACTGCTTCTCTTTTATTTTTGTTAATATTGTTTACAAATGTAAACTTTATATAGTAATTTAAAGGAGTTAGTCGAGATGAATAGACAAGTTAATTTGAAAGATTTGATTGAGATTATTGATGAAAAGATTGATGGATTGAATCAGCAAAATGGCATGGGCGCCTTGATGTCACTGGCAGGCTGGGCAAACGATAATGTTAATGAAGTGATTGACAGTAACAAGAAGATTATTAAAGAGCTAACGGATTTGCGTATGAAGGTGCTTGAGATTTAAATGAGCAGGGTAAGGAACGGTAGCTTTTATAAAAGTAAGAAGTGGACTGATAAGCGTGAAAAGATATTAAAGCGTGATAAGTATGAATGTCAGAATTGCAGAAGATATTTCAGAAGCAAGGAAGCTAAGACAGTTCATCATATTTATTTTTACGAAGATTTTACTGAGCTAGGTTTGGTTAATTGGAACTTGATAAGCTTGTGCAATGTTTGTCATAATAAAATGCACAATAGATTGACGGATGAGCCTACTAACTTGGGTAAAGAATATCAAAGCAAAAGAAAAGTTGAGTTTAATAATTATTTTAAAAATAAAGAATAAAATAAATAAATTTAAAAAATAAATAAGTTTATGGTGAGCCCCCCCACCTATGTGGATGCGAGAAAAGGTAACAGGAGAAAGGCATAAGTGGGTCTTTTCCCCATCTCAGAGGTTTTGAAAATATTTTTCCGTAGAATTTAAATGAAAGGAGCAAGAAAATGGCAGGTAAAAATATACCACAAAAAGACACAATTAAACGCAGAACTATATCATATATGAAAGAGCTAAACACCTATAAAAAACAATATAATCAGCTCATAGATGTGTACTCAGATTTGCTTTTGCAATACTACATTTTAACAAAACAATTTGAAGAATCGGGCTATGAAGTCATGGTACAAACCGAAAAAAGTGGTGGTAAAAAAACCCCGATTCTTGCAACCTTAGAAAGTCTCAGAAAAGACATTGGAACTTATTCAGACAGATTGATGTTGAACGCAAAAGCCAACAAGGATAGCGAAATCAATCTTAAAACAAGCCCTGACGATCCATTTAACAAACTATTTGATGGCTTGAAAAGTGGGTGATGTACTTGGATATATCAGAAATTAACAGCCCACATTTAAATACTGCTTTAGAGTTTGCTAATGATTTAATCACAGGCAGAAAGATTGCTAACGTTGAACAAGTTCAAGCGTGTCAAAGGTTTTTAGATGATTTGCAAAGAGATGATTTAGATTTCAAGTCCAATCAATTTGATTTTGCTATAGATTTAATTCAAGGCACGATATATCCAGAAAAAGGTGAGAATGTTGACGGAAGTTCAGCAAGATTAAACCCAATCAAACTTACAAGATGGGAAATATTTGTGACAGTCAACTTGTTCGGTTTCTTTTTGAAAAACAGCAACATAAGGCGCTATCAAGAAGTCTTATTATTTTTGCCTAGAAAATCGGGTAAAACAACATTTGTTGCAAGTCTAACTTGGGCGAAAAGTCTGATTGATGCTGACAGCGGAGCTACAACTTACATTGTTGCTAATAGCTTATCACAGGCTAAAGTAAGTTTTAATTTTATACAACACAATCTAAACTTGTCACACAACAAAGAAAAGTTTAAACCACGGTTAAGGGCTAACAATCAAGAACATTCGATAAATGTTGATTTGGGAAAAGGACACATAGAAATAAGAGCAATCGGAGCAGATGAAAAATATTTGGATGGTCTCATAGCCAACACAATTATAGCTGACGAAGTTCATGCTTTCAAACGCCCGAAACGGTACACGTTAATGAAAGATGCTATGAAAAGTTATTCAGGTTCACGAATGTTATTAGCAGTTTCAACAGCGGGGGACAACATAGGATGTTTTTTGGACGAGCGTGTTGAGTTACTGAAAAAAGTGCTTAACAAAACAATCAAAGACAGCGAAAAATATGATAGATATTTCATCTATTTATGCACAGCACCGAGAGACAACAAAGGTAACTTTTTAAATCCTTTGACTGGCGCAATCACAGATATTGATGACCCTGAACTTATTGAAGCGGTCAATCCCTCAGCAAATGAAACGGTAAGTCTTGATTTATTAGTCAATGATGCAAAAATTGCATTGGATTCAGACGAGGGTACAAGAAACGAATTTAAGAATAAAACACTTAATGTATTCACAGCGAGTTCAGAAACGTTCTTTGACATAGACGAGTTCAAATATTCAGATAGTCTTTATGACTGGTCAATAGACGATTTATTAAAACTAAATCTTACATGGTATGGCTATGCCGATTTATCAGTCCTGCACGATTTATCAGCTAGTGGTTTATACGCAAATTACAAGTATAAAGAAAAAGACGAAAACGGCAATACAATAGCAAAAGATATTGATATTGTTATTAGCCAAGCCTTTTTCCCATTGCCTTTAGCAATTGCAAAAGCACAAGAAAGCAACATGCCTTTACAGGAATGGCAAGAAGAAGGTTGGGCAACGCTTAGTAATACTGATGTTGTTCAGCCCAGCGACATCACAGGTTGGTTTGTTGCAATGAAAAAAATGGGATTCAAAATAAAACAAGTGAATTTTGATAAAAAATCAGCAATGGAATTTGCGATTACAATGAGAGCTGAAAAATTTAAATTGAAAGACGCATCACAGTTGCCTAGTATCAAAACGGTTGGAATAAGACGAATTGAAAACAAGGTTAAAAATGGTGAGTTTTATTATTTACATAATCGCAGTTATGAATATTGTGTGAGTAATGTCAAGGCAGAAGAATTATACAACGGTTGGTTAAGAATGCGAAAAATAAGTAAGAATATGAAAATTGACTTGTTTGATGCAAGCACTTTTGGTGCAGTCGCAATGCTTGAGGATATGGAAAGCAAAGCTAAAGTTAAAAACATTTTAGATTAAAGGAGGTGAGAAAGAAATTATGGGAATTTTAAATTATTTTAAACGCTCAACAGAGCAACAACCGACAGCAACATCAAATAAAATAGGTTATTTCATGTCAAGTGACACTGAAAATA
>SAAR01000668.1 GCA_009916335.1 Erysipelotrichia bacterium
GGCCATTGTTATCATAAATACCTCTGGCCTTGGGGGGAGTCAACTCGCCAATATCTGTTACTTCTGATTGCAGTCCATGCTGGCGCTGCATTATTTCATCACTATATACAGAAAAAAATACGCTTTTGAGAGTGATTCCTGAGCATAAGCATTTGAATAATTAATAAATGATTAAAATATCAAGAACATAAGCACTCAAGACCGTATGTGCGTGTTCTTAAATATTAATCGTCATCATAATGCTTATGTTTCTTGTGATCACTCATAGCCTCTTTGAAAGCATCCGCTTGTGTATTAGCGGCCTGCAGTCGACTCATATTAGCACTGTAATTATTCCAATATTCTTTTTCTTCGTGATAACAAACATCACGGCTAATTCCCTTCGCTTCGCACTTTGCTAAGCGTTGTTCTTCTGATACACAACCAGACATCAAAGAAACAGCAGAAAACGCACCCAATATTATCATTATTTTATTCATATAAATAACCTTAGAATTTCCAGCCGGCGCCGACTACAATACTATTAGCTTGTGCGCCAAAGACCTTAGAACCTTCATAACCTGCATCAACAGTGAAACCTGCAATGGGGATAAACTGAATACCAGCGCCATAGGCAAAACCTGTAGAAGTGTCAGTTTCACCATTAGCTTTGATCGCACCTCTCCCAATACCCACCATTACATAAGGTTTTATCACATCATTTACTTTATAACTTGCGCCGACTAATGCAGAACCATAACCACGATCTATATCATTATCGTCATTTGCTGAAATGGTTAAGGATGTCATAACACCAAAATCACTCTCATCTGGGGTATAACCATATTTAGCGTTAAAACCATTAAGGTTCTGTCCATCTGTCCGGGTATGTACATAACCGCCGGTGACTACGCTTTCTCCTGCATAAACTGTCATAGCAAAACATAATGTAACAGCCACTAAACCTGTTTTTAAACTTAGCATTTTAATAACCATTTTCATCATCAACTAATAGTAAGTAACACGCATAACAAGGAATCATGCTTTGAGTTTTATTTCTCAAGCATGTTTCCAACAGAAAAACAGAAAGGTAAAAAAACATCAATTGGAGAAAATGTTCTTTTTTGGACATTACTAATATTCAGAATAATCAACTGTCATAACACGCTGATAAAAATGGATTTAAAATTAGAGTAAAAGAATCTTAAAACGCTTCTTCCTTGTAAATATTTCCGATATTTTTCTTATTTTTAAAACAATTATTTTCCATCTAATAATCAATAAGATACAAACACCACTCAATTATAGTTAGTTCTCATACCCGAATAGAGTTAAATAAAGAAATATTGACAGCCATGGATATTTTTTATCAAAAAAATAAAATTGTAATGGAAAAGATAAAAATTTGATCTTCAGTGCTATTTAAATGAGTTTAATAGTATGAGCGCCATGAAAGCATTTTGCAGGTAAAAAAAACGGGAACCTCTCGGCTCCCGTTCTCATACAACCCAAGGTCTGGATTACATGTTTTCGATAATCGCGTCACCAAACTCTGAACATTTCAGCAGCTTAGCGCCGTCCATCAGACGTTCGAAATCGTAAGTTACGGTCTTGGCGTTGATCGCGCCTTCCATACCTTTAACAATTAAATCAGCCGCTTCAGTCCAACCCATGTGGCGCAGCAGTAGTTAGATGGTTCAAATACAACCTTCTGATAAATAACAATAATATTATAATTTTATTGTATATAAGCTGGCAT
>SAAR01000669.1 GCA_009916335.1 Erysipelotrichia bacterium
GATACTGATTTATTGAATGAATTACGTGAGTTATTTGTCAAAGCAGAAGAACAAAAAGAACGTTACGATTTTACATGGAACGGAAAAGCAAAAGCCTATTTTGAAGCTGTAGCGCCAACGACTAAAACATTACGGGCACAGCCAGAAGAAAGTGTGAATTTTGAAAAGTCTGAGAATCTATTTATTACGGGGGATAATCTTGAAGCATTAAAATTATTGCAAGAATCATATCTTAACAAGATTAAAGTTGTATACGTTGATCCACCATATAACACAGGAACAAACATGATATATTCCAACGATTATTCTGTTTCGGCTGAGGAATATCTAGATTCCACAGGGGAAACAGAATTAGGATATAAACTCGTAAGTAACCCTAAAACAGATGGACGACATCATTCACGTTGGTTATCGATGATGTATCCTAGAATAAAAATTGGTAGAAACTTACTGTCTGATGATGGTTTTATGGTTTTATCAATGGACGATAGCGAAATTGAAAACTTAATAAAATTAGGCGATGAGGTATTCGGAGAAGAAAATAGAATAGGAATTGTTACAGTTGTTCATAAACCTGAAGGTAGAAATCAAGAAAAATTTTTTGGAACTAGTAATGAATTTGCTTTATTTTATGCAAAAGATAAAAGTAAAGCAAATTTCAACAATGTCATTTTAGATACAGAAAAATTAAAAGAATATAATTTTTCTGATGAAGAAGGGAAATTTAAAAAGAAAAATTTTATCCGTAAGGCTGATGGAAAGTATGCAACAAGGGAGGCTAAACCTAATTTTTGGTATCCTATATACGTCAGTAAGGATAGATTATCAGTCTCTTTGAAGCCACTAGAGCATTATGATAAAGTTTTACCAATAATTGATAATGGCGTAGAACGTACATGGAAAACGTTACCAAATACTTTTGTGAAGCTTTTCAATGAAGGTAATATTGTTATAGATGACATTTCAGGAAATATAGTTATTTCTGAAAAAATGAGAGAAAAGCAAGTCATCAAAACTCATTGGATTAGAAAAGAGTATCATGCTTACCATTTTGGTACCAAAATATTGGATAGTCTGCTTGGAGAAAAAACATTTGATTTTCCAAAATCTTTGTACCTTATGATGGATATTCTAAAACTAACTACTGATAAACAGGATATTGTATTTGATATGTTTGCAGGAAGTGGTACAACTGCCCATGCACTTATTAATCTTAATAAACACGAGAATACAAACAGGAAATTCATATTAACTCAACTAGATGAATCAATAGACAAAAAATCTAATGCTTTTCAAGCTGGATATACTACGATTGATCAAATTTCTAGAGAACGTATACGTCGTGCTGCTGAAAAAATTGGCGATACAAGTGGGTTCCGTGCCTTAAAGGTAGACTCAACTGGTTTAAAGGAAGATGTCTTTAAAACAGCTGGTGAACTGGATCAAGCAGACTTGCTAGAAGATATTGATAATCACTCCGATAACCGTTCAGATTATGACTTACTCTATGACGTGTTAGTAGATGGTGCTTTAGAATATAATCGACCAATTACGATTGATGCTATGAACAATGAAAAAATTATCAAATATGACTATTTAGGTGAATTATCTGGTGTAGTTTGCTACTTTGGTGAGAACTTAACAGATGAATTAACACGCCAAATTGCCACATTAAAACCGTTGCTTGCAGTCTTCAAAGAATCAACTTTTGATAAATCAAAACAAACTTAATGGTGTC
>SAAR01000670.1 GCA_009916335.1 Erysipelotrichia bacterium
CCCCCACTGTACTACCCCACTAGTACACGAGTACAAAAATGTTGGCACGCGTCTTGCATGGTGACGTGTACTAGCAAGGTGGTACAAATGTTGCAAATATGTTACACGAAAATAATACTTGACAAGAGCAAGAGCATGTGAATGAAAACGGGAACGGGGGCGGGGGCTTGCACTCGCTTTCGGTATTGTCTATTGACGTTAGAAAATAGTTGTGCTATATTTAGTGTAAATAGTTGAAGGGGGATTTATGGAATTATCAGAAAAGTGTTATAATTTAATGCGAATTTTCAATGTTAATTATGACCAAGCATTAGCAGTTTTACGATTAGTTGACTATGATTATAGTTCAGCATATCACTACTTAAACGATATGAATTTGTATTATGGGGATAACGATAATGGTTGAGTTTTTTGCTTTAAGTGTAATTCGTGCTATCAATTCACGTTTACCGATTGACGTTGAAACGTTTCTTAAACCGGATATTGATGCACAAAATGCTATTGCTTTTGAGTGGGAACATGGTGTTATTTATTGGCATGTTTCTGCATCATTAGAAAGTTCTAAGATTGTGGTGTTGGAATTACATTTAGATAAAAATTATGATTTACAGCTTGAACATTCTAACGAATATGATACTATTAATAACGTAATTGAAACGCTGGTTAACCAGATTAAACTAATTAAGGGGCTGTAAAATGGAAAAGAAAATCACTGTATACGTTGTTAAAGCGTCCACCACTGATAAAGATGGTGTAGTGTCAGCAGTTGAAGGCGGTAAATCTAAAGTTTACCCGACTAAATCACGCGCAAATGAGGCGGTAGAAATTCTGTCTGATTTCGGCGTTGAAGTTTCTGTTTTTGCTGAAAAACTTGTTGTAAAACTGGCTTAATTATGCTAATATAAACGGGCTGTTAATTCAGCCCACAATTAATCTCAAAATCAATAAGGTAATAAATATCATGGCTAAAAATACTCCTGCTCTCGATACCAAAGCAATTTTTAACGCACTGGCAAACGCAAAACATATTTTTGCGTTTAAAGAAGAAGGTACGCCGTTTAAAATCCTCAAGTTGGTAATCACTGAGGAAGCAACAAAAGCAGTTGTAGTGACTGAGGACGGCGAAATTCACGGCCTGTTCACTGATAGTAAATCAGCTAAATCAGCGTTGCAGGAAGTGCAGGCTGTGTTCGGCGATGATCAACCTTTCATTAAGGTTCACATCAAAGAAACTGCCAAACAACAAAGCGTGTATTATGTTGAAGTAATGTAAACACGCTAATTAAATAGCCCCCTTAATTGGGGGCTTTTTATTACTTACAGTTTAATAGCGCCAACAATAAACGGGCTTTTTAACGAAAGATTTCGATAACCCACCGTTTTATTGTGGTTCCCTTCAATGCTGGTAACAATTCCGTTTTCAATCTTAACGATAAAGCCTACATGGTCAGGCCATGCGTCACCATTCCAGTTAAAAATAATTAAATCACCAGCTTTAGCAAGCTCAATATTTTGCGTAAATGTTCCGCGCTCCCTTGCTAATTTAACTTGCTCCCCTACTGATACCTCATAGGGGAATAAATCAGGGCTTAACCCGCATTGATGAGCGATAACGGACGTAAAACAGGCGCACCAGTTATCATTGGGCTTAATTTTATATTTGCGGCTTTTCTTTACCAGCGGGTAACAATTAGCATTATAATAATCCATAATTTTAATTTTACCATCGTAATTAAT
>SAAR01000671.1 GCA_009916335.1 Erysipelotrichia bacterium
TACAGAACGCTTGTCGCATCAAGATATTAATTTAGAGCTAACAACAGATGCCCTTGATTGGATTGCCAAAAATGCGTATGAACCCGAGTACGGGGCACGCCCAATAAAACGGTTTATGACGAAACATCTTGAAACACCGCTTGCGAAAGCACTTGTATCCGGTAAAGTCTTACCAAACTCAGTGGTTTTGGTTGGTTTGAAAGACGATGCGTTAGTTTTTGATATGAAGTAAGTAATTTCGAAATGAAAATAAACAGAAATCTGTTCATTAAGATTTCTGTTTTTTTATTTGAATAAAAATAGATAAAAGTGAGGAGCTAATAATTGAATGAATAATCTAATAATGTTATAATTGGTAGAAGGTAGAAGGTAGAAGGTAGAAGGTAGAAGGTAGAAGGTAGCAAACCTGTTTAGAAGCGCTTACTATACCTTGTCTCTCTCCTGGTTATTTTGTGAGTGATGAGTGGAGAAGACTAAATGACAATAGAATTAGACTTAGGTGCATTTTACAAAGAAACGCGAGAGAAATTGGGGTATTCACAGCGGGATGCGGAGTCAGTATATTGTGACCATTCATTAATTTCACGCTTTGAAAATGGTGAAACAGTATTACGAGCAGATAAACTTTTGATGGCGATAAATGGTTTGGATTTAACACCAACAGAATTTTTTGTTTGGCATGGCGATTACCTACCTAATAGGTTACAGATGTTCAACAAAAAAATGAATGCTTATGTGATTAATGGAGATGTAGAGGGTTTAAAAACATTACTGAAAACACGAGCTATAAGAAATGAAGATAAAATTTTTAATATTGTAGCTAAATGTGCGATTTTTGATTTATCAGATGAGATGTTAATAACTAAATCAGAGCGTAAATTTATCGAAAAACATTTTAATGGCGTTAAACAATGGACGATATACGAGATGAGTGTTTTTGCGCACTGTTTAGAAGTATTAGATGTCGGAGAGGCTTATGATATAGGTCAAGATATTCTTAAGAGTGATGAATTTTCTAAAATTATAGCTAGTAATGCTGCTCTTGCTAAGAAAACATTGGTAAATTTATATGTACATTTAATTTGTCATGGGAGTTATAGGTATGCCGAAAAGTTGAAAAGAGGCATAGATAATTTTTTGACGGAATGGGATATGTCAGAGAAGATTATTCTCCATATTTTTGAAAAATTTTCCTTGTATAGACAAGAAAAAAATCCTGAACTTCTATCAGAAATTCAAGATGATATACAGATTTTAAATAGGTTTGGTGCAACGGGGATGGCTAAGCGGATGACTCTATTTATTGAAAAATTTTGTTAGTGATTTTGATTTATTTTACTGAATACCAAACGATATAAGTGAGTATAGAAATTTAAACATACTGTTTTGCCTCCTTATCTTAATACATTTATTCTACCATTTAAAATGATTAAAATTTTAAATGGTGCATATATGCAAACTTGGTATTTTATAAATTTTTCTGTGTTAGAATGAATCTTATAAAGTTGAAAGAAAACGTTTTCTTTCAACTTTATACTGACGGTCGACAGTCAGTGCTATATTCAGATTGATTAATTCTGATGTTGTTTCATTTTTGTATTTGAAATTATCCTGATCAAATAATTTTAAATTGGAATGCTTAATCTTTTTGGAAGATTAACAAAAACAGAAAGAGGTTGTAAGATGAAAATTTGTTTGCAAAAACGAATCCCAAAAGTAGAGGTACTTAGTT
>SAAR01000672.1 GCA_009916335.1 Erysipelotrichia bacterium
ATATTATAATGATCGTTAGCATGCACCGTAACCAGTTTAGTACGAGTTCAAACAAATGATGTTTCCAACCTCAACCGAGTCAGATCTTTTTAAATAAGTTTCGTCAATGTTAGGAACTCGTTGCAGGCTCATCGCTACCGGGGCTATGCTTTTGTCAAATGAACTCAATGAATTTCTGAGCATTTGTTTTGGTTGCAGTGTTGGTCAGGGGTATTCGATGACAGAAAACTCAGCTTATGGTTTAGGGAACAGAATTAATGTTCCTTCAAATTTTGCTGGAAAATTACATGATTCGAAAACAATATTTAGAATTCGCAGTGTGCCATAACTCAGTTATTTTGTCGACAATGTCAAAGAGTTTGAGTATGCTGGAAGATTGCACAAGGTTTGTTGTCCTCGCGGCGAACTCCTGATTAAAAGCCCTGCATTATTTTAAGGGTACTACAAAAATGAACAAAAAACTAAGGATAGTATGGAAGATGGCTATTTTAGAACAGGAGACACTGTAGAATACAATCCAATTGCCGATGAAATTCGCATTTTAGACCGTATTAATAATATAATGCAGATAAAAAATAACTTCGTGTGTGTAATGTCAGTTGAAGATAGTCTACAGAAGTCCCAATTAGTTGATGCTATTTTCATACATGGCTCTGATAAATATGAATTTATCACCGCTGTAGTTCAGCCCAATAGAAAATATTTGTAGTTTTTAGGCATTGAAACGAAAAATTTATCACAAAGCAAAGTTATTCTAAACATGATTCATGAAAATGTAGTTTTGCTTTGTAAACAAGGAGGGCTTAAAGAGTACGAGATACCGAAGGCTGTAATAGTATTGGATGAACCTTGGACTCCACAAACTGGGATGCTCACATCACTCATGAAAGTAGTTTAAAATTCTTGTAAAATCAAGTATTCTGGAATGATGCTCAAGTTATGTGAACATATTAAAGATATTGACAGAAATGATGTTGAAAAATTGTGCGAAGCCTCGATAAAAGTGTACAATGAAGGATTGGTCGAGTATGTTGATGATGGAATCACAGAAACCGTTAATTGTGAAGTCTGGAAGTAATACAAAAAACAATTCACTTTTTAAGTCAATTGTCATGAATGAAACGAAATTACTTTGCATTTCTTTAGAATATCATATCATTGGTTATATTACAGAAACTGGTTGTCAATTATTTTTATTATTGTAATTTATCCCTTTTTTATATTAAATTGAAACAGTGTATTATTCTGTAAGACTTACAAAAAGACAAAATAAATGAGAACATCCAATAGTTGATTAAATAGGTTGTACACCATATCAAAATATGAAATTTGTCTGCATCTTGATTCGATACTTTAATTATTTTTGATATTTGGTTCAACGATTGATTTTGTTTGAGTAGGCATTTATGGAGTTGGAATTTGTGAGGTGTCTGTGAAGCTGCTTTCGTACTCAAATTCGATCTATGATGAATCTTATATTTCTTGATTTATATAATCTGTTTGTTCTTTTTGTTCAACTGTTTGGTCTATTAGGCTCAACACTAGATTGTGATAAAAATATCGGATGTCTTTTTTCCGTTTGCTATCTTTTTCGCACTTTTTAAGTTCCTTAATAATTTAAATAAATTTCCCGGAAAGCAGATCGTCAACATTATGGTTCCATTTTAATTGGTCATGAATGAAATCTTCTAATGTTTGACCATCAATGAATTCTAAAATCAAATAAACAT
>SAAR01000133.1 GCA_009916335.1 Erysipelotrichia bacterium
CTCATAAGATACTTTTCCTTTTCTACTCATAATAAAATCCCACCTCCATAGGATACACGTTTATATATTTCGTGTGTCTACTTTAGTGGGATCATATCATAAGGTCAAAAGCCTTTATTGTTATTCAAATTGATAAAATCAATTTTTAACATTTTCTCAAATATGATTTATTCCAAATCCTCAAGCGTTTTAATGGCTTCTAAATAATCTTTTTCTACATCACTTAATGTTTTTGCTTTATATTTTTTATACTCTGTTTCAGCTTTCGTCATAGCTTTTTGATGAGAAACCGAACCATTACCAACCAATAATTGTTCTCCAGTGACTGTTAGAATATTGTCTAGGTGTTTTACCCAATCTTCCATTGTCATAACTTGTTCACGTTCTGCTTGTCTTTCTGCAAAATCAAGATATCCTGATACAAGTTGTCCCATTGCTTTTAACTCTTTTTCATTTAGATAGTTCTTTGCTATTTTTGCTTCTTTAAGTGTTGGGTGCTTCCCAGAAAAAG
Organism: Erysipelotrichia bacterium; assembly: GCA_009916335.1. The sequence goes on from SAAR01000133.1 coordinate 512, forward strand.
TAATTAAACCCATAAATTCTTTTTCAGCATCCGCTCTATGATAAATGACTTCAGCTGCAGTTTCACCATGAATAGCATAGTGAATCTTATTTTGTACTTTTTTAAAAAATTGGATAGAAACATCTGCTATTGGATCGTAATCAATACTTGTAGCATATATTTCAAGTATCTGCCTATAAAATACTTTTTCAGATGCACGAATATCACGGATTCTTTCAAGCAACTCTTTGAAGTATCCGCCACCGCCTAATTCTTTTAGACGATCATCATCAAGTACAAATCCTTTTTTCATATATTCTTTAATAAGATTTGTTGCCCATATTCTAAATTGAACACCTCTTTTTGATTTCACACGATAACCAACAGAGATAATAACATCTAGATTGTAATATTCTATATTCCTTTCTACTTGTCTATCACCTTCATTTTGAACTGTTGCAAAATTTGCAACAGTTGCTTCACGAACCAATTCTCCTTCTTCATAAATATTCTTAATATGCCTTGATATAGTAGATTTATCTCTTTGAAACAATGACGACATTTGATCTAACGATAACCAAACTGTTTCAGCATTAAAAGTTGTTTCTATTTTCACTAATCCATCTTCAGTTGTATAAATAATCATTTTTGAATTATTATCCATTCAGTAAACCTCCTCTATTTCTTATATACTATTATATATTTTATTTATAATCATTTGTATCATTTGTATCATTTTTCTTATGTTTATCTAAATTTTACTTATTTAGCTATGTAATATATATCCTATAACAATAAAAAACCCTTTACCTTTATTTCAGTAAAGAGATTTTTTACATTTATATGTTATCTGTTAACCACTAGATACTATTCAAATTCAATCGTTCCTGGAGGCTTGCTAGTAATATCTAACAGTACTCTATTGACATGAGGAACTTCGTTAACAATTCTGCTAGAAATCACACTCAACACATCAAATGGAATTCTAGCCCAGTCTGCTGTCATACCATCAATTGATGTAACCGCACGAATCGCAATCGCATAAGAATATGTACGCTGATCCCCCATAACACCAACTGACTTCATATTAGTCAATGCAGTAAAATATTGCCAAATATCTCTATCTAATCCAGCTTTAGCAATTTCCTCACGAAGAATTGCATCACTTTCTCTAACCATTGCTAATTTTTCTTCTGTTACTTCCCCAATCACACGAATACCAAGTCCAGGTCCTGGGAAAGGTTGACGCCATACCATTTCATCAGGTAATCCTAATTCACTACCTAATGCTCTTACTTCATCTTTAAATAAAGTATTCAATGGTTCAATCAACTGAAACTGCATATCTTCAGGCAATCCACCAACATTGTGATGAGATTTAATCGTTTGTGCTGTCTTTGTTCCTGACTCAATCACATCTGTATACAATGTACCCTGTGCCAACCATTTAATGTTTTCACCTTCCGTCAACTTCTTAGCTTCTTCATCAAAGGTATATACAAATTCATTTCCAATAATTTTACGTTTTTGTTCTGGATCACTGACACCTTTTAACTTTGTAAGAAATTTATGTCCTGCATCTATTTTCACAAGGTTCAACTTCATGTTTCTACCAAATACTTCCATAACACTTTCGGCTTCCCCTTTACGCAATAAACCTAGATCAATAAACATACAAATTAACTGATCACCAATTGCTTTATGTAATAAGGCTGCTACAACAGAAGAATCAACCCCACCAGATAATCCAAGTAAAACTTTATCATTTCCTACTTTTTCTCTAATTTTTTTAACTTCCATGTCAATAAATGACTTCATTGACCAATCATTATTCGCTTTACATATTTCAAACACGAAATTTTTTAAAATATCATTTCCATATTCACAATTTCTAACCTCTGGGTGAAACTGTAATGTATAAATGTTTTGTGCTGAATTGCTCGTAGATGCAAAAGGACAAGTTTCACTTGCTGCATCTGCCACAAATCCATCTGCTAATTGATCAACCTGATCTCCATGTGACATCCAAACAATTTGTTTTTTAGGTAATCCCTTAAACAACAAAGAATCTGTTTTTACTTCAATTTCAGTTCTTCCATATTCTTTTGCTTCACATGCTTTTACATGCCCACCATTCATATAATGTGTCATCTGCATTCCATAACAAATTCCCAAAATAGGAATACCACTTGTAAAAATTGCAGGATCGCATTTAAACGCATCTTCATCATAAACACTATTCGGTCCACCACTGAAAATAATTCCTTTCACATCATTCAATGCCTTGATTTCTTCTAATGTAATTTCATGTGGATGTAATTCACTATAAACACCAAATTCACGAATACGACGCGCAATTAACTGATTATATTGACTTCCAAAATCTAATACAATAATTTTATCTGCCATTACTTATCTCCTTTACTTATTTGCTATGATATATTCTACCATTATTTATAGGCAAACGCTATAATAAAAATGCTATTTTTATAAACTATAATGTTTCTCTAAAATTTTATTTTACACTTTATCATCTACATAATCACTGACTAAAACAGTTTCTTTTTATAAAAAAATTCACCTTAGAAAAAATTCTACCTCATAAAAGAGTAATAACATTTTTAGCCCTGTTTAGATTATAATCGTATGGTTATTTTATATTATGAATATCCATTTATCTGCAACGATTTTGGTAATCTTATTGTAACTTTTATATAATTAATGATATATGAATAATTCTTTCATTTTATATACGCCATTTACGTTCATTTGAAATCATTACAAATCTATAAATAATATATGTTAATATAATTAAGATTATTCTACCTATATATGAATTAACATAGTTAATAAAAAAGATTCCGATAATATTAAATACTGAATGTATAGTGATTGAAATAAAAAACGCTTTCTTTATATCTTTACAATTTGCCAAAAAGTAAATAGTAGAATAATGAAATAATAATGTGCAAATTCTTTCAATAAGAGAAAAAATCATAGGAATAAATTGAGAATTATTAATTGAGTCAATTAATAAAATCGCTTCACTGGTTTGTAAATTTAGACTAGGATAAACATTGTATCCAATAAGTATTGAATTTACAAACAATCTGCAGCTTGTCAATCCAAATAACACAAACAATTCACATAATCCATAACCCAAAAAGAAGTTAAAAATATTTTCTCTATTAATTTTATTTAACTTACAAATTAGCAAAATACCTATTAATTTAGAAATTTCTTCAATTACTCCAGAAGATATACCCTTAAAAACAATTAAATCCACCCAAAAATTATTAAGTAAAGAATTTTTAGATTGTATGGATGAAATAACAGGAATTCTAAAGATAATTTGGGGTAGCAGAAATAAGCATATCCCCAAAGTAATCCATATAATATTTTTTAGATTTTTTTTATAGAGTATACAATTAAAACTATTGGCAAAATACAAGTTATAAAGAAAAATATTCCTAAACTAATAAAAGCCTGAAGTGTAATCATAGCTTCTTATAGTAATGGCCATTTAAAATCGAATACAATAGAAACAATACCTAATATTATTAATATTGTTGAAATCGTACGAACAATGTATACAGTATTTTTTATTCCAATTGTATCTATAGTGTTTCCAAAAGGAAATATAAAAAATGTTAATCCTAATACTAAAGTCAAAATTTTAGATACAATGATATATTCAGGGTATAAAGCAACCGGCATGATAATTACAAATATACTTATTGCTATAATTAATCCAAAGAAGTATTTATATTTTTTCCAATAATTAAAATATCTTTCTCCCTTGTTTTTACAATCGTCACTACAAAAATCATCTTCTATATTTTTTTTGTTGCAATACTTACATTTTTTCATAATTTTTCTCCTTTTGTATATCTCAATTAAATTATAGTGTAAATCTAAATATATTTCACTAAGTTTGTTATCAAACGCTACTTCTATATATACCGATTCATTAACTTTGTATTTAAAATCTTCCATATATGGTATTCTCCTATTTTCTCTTGTTCTTTATTCTCTTTCGCTATTTGTTTTACTTTTTCCTCAATTTAAAAAAACCACGCTCTTTTTTTGTGAATGAAGTAATAAACGTATGTAAAAAAATGCATATTCTTTGTATTAATATCTTTATTTTCTCCTTGTTTTCTCCTCCATCATTGATTGCATTTTTCAAAACATATTGATGAATATCTTTGTTTTATTGTATCATTTTATCCCCTTTATATGACTCTTATTTTTTTCACTTTCATATTTAGCAAACACTTTTATATCTATCTTTGTTTTTTTCATACAAATGTGTTTAAACCACAATAAAAAATAATAGCGATAATGAAAAGAAAATCTAGAAGGTATCTTAACTTTCTAGATTTCTTATCTTATTTTAAATGTGTTTCCATCCAATTGGTAATTTCTTGCAATCGTTTCACTCGATGTAAAGGTTTCCCACTTCTACTAAGTTCATGATTTTCTTGTTTAAACATCACAAAACGAGCTTCTATCCCTTGATCCACAAGGGCAGTATATAACTGCAATCCCTGTTCTAACGGACAACGATAATCTTCATCACTATGAATAAATAACGTTGGCGTTTTAACATTATTCGCATATTTTAAAGGAGAATGCTCCCAAAGTTTTTCTGGGGAAGTAAAAATATTCCCATGAATTTGATCTTGTGCAAAATGAAACCCTATGTCGCTTGTTCCATAAAAAGATAACCAATTACTAATAGAGCGTTGTGTTGCAGCACAAGCAAAGCGATCCGTATGGGTAATAATCCAATTACTCATAAAGCCTCCATAACTACCTCCAGTTACCCCTACTCGTTTTGGATCAATCGCATATCGCTCTAAAACAACATCACAAAATTTCATTAAATCTGCATAATCAATCGTCCCATATTTACCAAAAATATCCATGAAATCATTACCACGCCCATCACTACCTCTAGGATTAGTGAAAAAGACAATATAGCCCATATTAGCCCATACCTGCATTTCGTGATAATACACTTTTCCATACACTGTTTTAGGTCCACCATGAATATCTAAAATTGCTGGATACCGCTTATTAGAATCATAATTTTCAGGCAATAATACCCAACCTGTCAAAGAAATACCATCATTTTCATACTGCACTTCTTCATAAGCAGATACATATTTACCAATTAATGTTGTATTTAAATGTGTTTGACAACTGATCTGCTTGAAATCATATGTATATACTTCCTGTAATTGATTATCCTTCATTGCAATAAATACCATCATATCATCTTCAATAGCAAACCCATCTACACTACCATCTATGACAAGTACACTTTCGATATTTCCTTTTGCATCAATTGCAAATACACTCGCTTTTTCTTCAATCGTTGATACAAAATAACAACGATCTTTATATACTTGTATCGTACTCGCATAACCATAGCGACAATCACTACCAACACTATTACCAATGCTATCTGCATAAGCATGTAGTAAATGTACTTGTTTTGTTTTGACATCAATCGTAAAGAACTTAGGATTTTCATTGTTTCCATGTGTAACTTCTTTATTGGCAACCATTAATAAGTGATCATTAAAAATTTGAATCGTATAAATATTATATTCTTTTTCTTCTACTAAAGTTGTCATTTCTTTACTTGCTAAATCATACATATGAACACTTTCTTTTAATGAAGGTCTAGGTAGTGTTTCATTAGCCACAAAATATAGTTTATCTTTTGTTTCATTCATAATAAACTGATTAATATTTAATTTTTCTGATGTAATTGGTGTAAGTGTATTTGTTTTCACTTCATACATAAACAACATGGATACTTTACCACTTGTATAGCCACCATTATTAAAATAGAAAGGAATTTGTGTAAACACTTCATAATCGGCATCTGCTTTTTTCTGTTTTAATATCTCACTTTTATCATTTTCTTTGTACATGTGTGAATAGCGAGTATCATAGTTCACTTGTAAAATAAAAGTATGTTCATCAATACTTAAAAAGCTGGCAACACTTAATGGTACGCTAAAATATTTCACAGCTTCTCCACCACGCAAAGAAAGCTTATAAAAACAAGTTAATTCTTCCCCATTATTTACTTTATCTAAATCTTGTTTCTCTCTTAAAGTAGTAAACACGATCGTATCATCATCTAAAAAGATAAAATTACTTTCTTTATTCCCACTAGTAAGAGGAATTGTTTTTCCTTCTTTAAGCATATATAGATTGTTTTGATAGTTATTTTCTCCTTCATCACAAGTATGCACACAGAAAACAGCTTCTTGCTTATGATTCATCTTAATGTTACTAATAAATTTAAATGTTAAAAAATCTTCTAATTTTATTTTATTCATACGTTACCTCTATTCTCTCTTCTGTTTTATTATACTGCTTTTTTTTATTTTTTCACTTTTTTCGCATTATTTTTTTCACTTTTTTTATGTGTATTTTATTACTTTTATTTTTCAGTTAAAAAAGACATGCTTAGTATTCTCTAAACATGTCTTTTCATCATTTATGTAATGTATAATGTTCTCTAATGCTTATAATAAAGTTAAAGAGTAGAAATAGAAGATAAAGATAATATCTAATACCCAAATAATAATATTTACATCTTTTGCTTTTCCTGAAGCTACCATAGCTACACCATAAGCGATAAATCCTAATGCAATCCCATTAGAGATAGAGTAAGTTAAAATCATAGCGATGATTGTAATAAATCCAGCTGTTGCAAACACGAAGTTATCCCAGTCAACACCACCTAATTGTTGTGCCATTAAGATACCAACAACAACTAAAGCAGGAGCTGTAACCGCGTTTGTTGCCATAGATAATACGATTGGTGAAATAAAGATTGCTAAAAGGAATAATACACCAGTTGTTACTGCTGTTAAACCACTTCTACCACCAACTTCTACACCTGATGTTGATTCTACAAAGGAAGTAACTGTTGATGTCCCTAAAGCAGCACCAGCCACTGTACCAATAGCATCTGCTAATAATGCTTTTTCAGCATTTTCTAATTCCCCTTTTTCGTTGATTAAACCACAACGATTACCGATAGCAACTAATGTTCCAGCAGTATCGAAGAAGTCGACGAATAAGAATGAGAAAATAACAATAAAACAGTTGAATGGATCAGAGAATAAATCGCTGAATCCTTCTGTGAATGATCCTAATGTCTGCATTGAGAAATCACTTGTAATGGCTCCACCTTCTGGTAATGTAGGCATACCAGCAATATCGAATGTCATACCACATACTAAACCAACAACAGCAGTAATTACCATTCCCACAAATACTGCAGCAGGTACTTTTTTTGCAACTAATGCAATCGTTAATAAAATACCAAATACAGCTAACAATACTGTAGGTTCACTTAAGCTTCCTAATGTTACAAATGTAGAAGCACTAGATGCAACAATACCAGCATTTTTTAATCCTACAAAAGCAATAAAGAAACCAATTCCAGCCCCAATTGCTAATTTCAACTGTTGAGGAATTGAGTTGATAATCATCTTACGAATTCCTGTTACAGAAATTAATAAGAAGATAACTCCTGATACAAAGACTGCAGCTAAAGCAGCTTGCCATGTGTGTCCCATTCCTAAGACAACTGTATAAGCAAATAATGCATTTACACCCATACCTGGAGCTAATGCCACTGGATAGTTAGCAAGCACTCCCATAATAATAGATGCTAATCCTGCAGAAATAGCAGTTGCCATAAATACAGAATGTGCGTCCATTCCAGCATCTCCTAAAATACTAGGGTTAACTGCTAAAATGTAAGCCATCGCTAAGAATGTTGTAATCCCAGCAATAATTTCTGTTTTAACGCTTGTTTGTTTAGCGTTAAGTTTAAACAATTTTTCTAACATTTTTTTACCTCTCTCTTTAAAAAAAACGTTATCATTATAACAATAAATCCCATACAAAGCAATTAGGAATACGCAAGAATTGTGCATAAACGCAATATATTGTAAAAAATATTCAAAAAATTAATAAAAAATCCTATCTAACGCTTATTTACGCTAGTATAGGATTAATTTAACATATTCTTTTTGGGCTTAGTGGCAACCTCCACAGCAACCATCATCACAATCACCTTCACTATGACAGCCACCACATTGTTGGTTTTCCATCTGTTGTTCATACACTAAAGTATCTAAAACAATACACTCAATTTCTACTTTTGCATCTTTAGGTAATCTTGCAACCTCTACGCAACTTCTAGCAGGATATACACCATCAAAGTAACTTCCATATACCTCATTTACTTTATTAAAGTCATTTAAATCACTAACAAAAACTGTTGTTTTTACGACATGCTTGTAATCTAACTCCATCTCTGCCAATAAGTAACCAATATTTTGCATGGCTTTATGTGTTTGTTCAACAACATCATCACTGACTAAGTTTCCTTCAGCATCCATTCCTAACTGTCCTGATAAAAACACAAAATCTCCTAATTTAACAGCTGGTGAGTAAGGTCCAATCGCCTTAGGTCCTTTTTCACTTTCTACTTTTTTTAAAAATTGCATATTTTTTCCTCCATATCTTTATTATTCATCTTCTTCAGGTGCCGTATACACACAAATTTCAGC
>SAAR01000673.1 GCA_009916335.1 Erysipelotrichia bacterium
TAAGAGCTCAAAAAATAGCAACTGCGATAGAGACAAATCCAGACATCGCCACAAAAGAAATAGCAAAACTTCAAGAGTTTATCACTTCATTTCCCGCAAATTCTATCACTATCAAAGATGCTCAAAATGACCTTGATAAGCTAGATAGTAACTTTTGGCAAGATATGACAAAAGAGAAAACATCAAGCAAGGTTTTAAAATTAATACCAAATCTTAACTGCCCACATATTATCCTTACAAAAAATTTAGCCTCAAGTGGAGAAAGGGATTGAAGTGTTTCGAGAACAATACTGTTTTTTCTTTCTACCGAGCCTGTTCCTTGAGTAGTCACCATACCCCAAAGGGTATCATATATTTCAAGTATACCCTTGTTCATGGTTTGGAAATTACACTTTTCAGAAAAAAGTTTTACAGTGTTCCCAATATCTCCTAATCTGTTTCTTTCTTCAAAGATATCAATATCCACACCTTTAGCTTTAGAGAAATTATCAAGCAAAGAAAGGAGACTCTTTTCTGAGTAATTAAACTCACTGTTTACAAAGAAAGGCGCTACCCTACCCAAAACCATGTAGGAGAGTATTTGACCTTCCTCCTTATTTAATTTTTTGTAGAAAGAAGAGAGTATCTCAGATACTTCATTTCTTGAACTGATACTTTCTACAGTTTCAAATACTTCACTAACATCCCTGAAGGTTACTTTACTCATTGTTATCCAATATATGTATATTTAGTTGATTTTGTATTAAAGAATTTTTGTGTATCTTTAATTGCTTCAATGGATAAGTCAGCCATTTTTACAATGGCTTGTTTAGAAACACCTAAGGCTCCAGCAGGTAAAGAAGAGGCTAGTTTAGGGTCTAAACCATTGAAATTAATTTCAATTCTTTCACTTGTTTCACCAGGAATTAATTTCTTTGATACTTTCACAAAGACAGAAATAAATGGGTAAGCAAGTATGGAAATAATGATCGCTCTGATAATATGAGCAAAGGCGATTTGCATCATTGGTGTTAGATGAAACTGCGTTGCTAAATTCTCAATGAAATGAGCATATGGCGTTAATAGTAGCATAAACAAAATGGCACCGATGAAATTAAATAAAACATTAATTAAAGCAGCACGTTTAGAAGCTAGACTTCCACCGATAGAAGCAAAGACACCAGTAATTGTTGTACCGATACTAGAGCCAAAGACAAAAGGCAGTGCTGCATATAAGGACATCGCCCCTGAATCATAGATTTTTTGTATAATTCCTACGGTTGCACTACTTGATTGAACAATACCAGTAATGATGGTTCCTGCCACTAAGCCTAAAATTGGTTGATCCGCCATGGTTGTAGCTAGTTGTTCAAAAATATCTAATTGTCCTAAGTGAGAAAGTTCATCACCCATTAATTTTAAGCCGAAGAATAATAAACCAAATCCTAAAACGATTTGCCCCACATATGCTTGTTTTTTACGTTTAGAAAATAATGTAATCAAGACACCTAAGAAGACAAAGTATAAAGCTAAATCTTCGACTTTCATACCAATTAGAAAGGCAGTGATCGTAGTTCCTATATTTGCACCGATAATAATACCGATAGATTGATCTACTTTCATTAATCCTGCTCTAACAAAACCAATAGCTATGGCACTTGTAGCACTACTTGATTGGATAAAAACAGTAATAATGGTACCGACTAAAATACCTTTCCATGTTTTATTTGTATATTTATCTATATAA
>SAAR01000134.1 GCA_009916335.1 Erysipelotrichia bacterium
AGTAATTCCTGTAATTGGCAACAGTCCAATAACCATACCAATGTTTTCTAATTGTTGAAAGATTAACATACCTAGAAAACCAGTAATCATTAATTTTTCAACTTGGTTATTACAGCGAATGGCAATTTGTGCTAAACGAATATCTAAAGCAACACATAAACCAACGACTAGTAAACAACCAAGATAACCAAAGCCTAAACCGATAACAGCAAAGATGAAGTCAGTATGTGGTTCTGTAATAGTAATGATATTACTTTGGATTCCATGTCCAAACCAACCAGAACTACCAATAGCAAGTAATGCACTATATAATTGATAACCATCACCATTTGGATATTTTTCTACTTCAAGCCAACCATAGATACGACGCATTTTATAGCTATCACCGAATAGATCAGTAAATAAAGGTTTATTCGTATAGAAGATAAGTAGGAAAGTAACAATAGTAACAATAAGAATTAATGAAGTATAAATAGTCCATTCTTTTCTAATACCACTACAAGCTAACATCAATAAAATACTAAATGCGATAATAATGCAAATACCTGTATCAGGTTGTAAGAAGATTAGAATCATTGGTGGTAAAGCCCATTTTCCTACTTTTATAAATAATGCAATATCACTTTCAAAACCTTCTTCTATTTTATCTTCATTATGTTCTTTTATAACATAACCAGTAATAATGATTAAAATTATTTTCATAAATTCACTAGGTTGCAAAGAAGAAATAGCAGGAATATTAAGCCAAGAAACAGCTCCATTAATAGGTGATGCTAATGGTAAATAATGGCCTGTAAAACGTCCTAGTAACATAGATAAAAATAAATAAATCAGTAAAACCATAAAGATCTTATAGCCTATTTTCGCAAATTCAAACAAACTATCATTACCAATATACATAATAATTAAAACAACAATAAAACCAACAAAGTAAAATATAATCTGTTTCATTAATGTTGAATTTGCACCTATGTAAGTAGGAATTTGTGGTGCTGCTGAATAAATGGCAATAATACTTGATATAAAAATTAAAACTAAAATCGTAGTTAGTATAAAATCAAACTTTTTTGGTTGTTTTACACTGGATAGTGATTGCCTCATAATATCAACTCCATCTCTTTATGTTCAATACCAGCTTCCATAAATAGATCGCCATATGCAATAAAGCCTAGGGATTCATAAAAAAGAAGAGCTTGTACTTGTGCACTAATTGTTATTTTTTTTATGCCATTCGTCTTTGCTAAATGAATTATATGTGTAATTAGTTTACTTCCATAGTGTTGCTTACGATATTCTTTTAAAACAGCAATTCTTCCTAAATGCCACATATTAGCATGTGAAATAACACGACAAGTAGCAAGTATGTTATTATGATCTTCTAAAATAAAATGCATACAGTTTTTATCTTCATCATCTATTTCTATTAAAGGATCAACATTTTGTTCATGCATAAAAACCATTGCCCGTATTTTCATTAATGAAAAAAATTCATATTGTGTACTTGCTTGTTTGATTTTCATTTTTATGCTCCTTTCGTTTTCATAATGATATATATATGGTATCATAATAAACGAGGTGATTCTATGTCTAAATGGCATTCTTTATTAGAATATTTACAATTTCCACTCAAAGTGCTGTTCTTTGCGACCATGTTGTTAGGGATAGGATCTATATTAACGAATCCAAACTTAGCTATTGTGAATACATATGAAAGTAATATGTTATCGTATATTGCACAGATATTGAAATATAGTGGAGCAATTATTATTAGTATGTTTCCTTTACTAATTTATTTAAAAACATTAAGTAAAAAGTTTGTCGATTCTGCACCAATGATGATTGGTATGTTTTCACTAATTGTTATTATGATTATTGTCATGGTATTTGTAAAAGCAGATTATCCAACTTACTATTACCAACAATTCTTAGGGATTGAAGTACAAAATCAAACAGCAAAGCAAGTGATTGATGTTTTACAAGCTCCTTATAAAATGGGTATTTTTCCTTATATTGTTGCTTACTATATCACAAAGTTCTCTTATCAAAGGAGCCGTCATCATGTGCGTCATGGATTATTTTATTTTATTGATCATGATAGCTGGGCATTACTTATTGCTTTAATACTAAGTGTCTTATCAGGATTAGCATTCAGCTTTGTATGGCCATATGCTATTGAAACAATGGAACATTTTTTCGCTTATGTAGCCTCTGATATTAATAATCCTTTACAAATGTTTTTCTATGGTATATTTGAAAGAATTTGTGATGTACTAAATTTAATGAATATTCCTAGAAGTGTATTTTGGTTAAGTGAAGCTGGTGGTAGTTGGATTGATGGAGCTAATAATGCATATTTAGGAGATGTATCAATTTGGCAAGCAACGTTAAATACAAGTGATATTAATACAACTTCAGGACAATTTATCAGTGCGTATTATATTATTAATTTATTTTTAATCCCTGCTTTTTTAATAGGGTATTATACACTAATGGGTAAGAAGAAAAATCGTAGAAAATACTTAGTATTTATCATGTTAGCTTGTGTGCTTAGTATTTTCTGTGGTAATCCTTTAGCAATGGAATTATGCATGTTAGTTATTTCACCATTATTATATGCATGTTACTTACTATTAGTAGGTTTCTCTTTTGCCTTAACAACTAGTTTAGAAGCATTCATCGGTTTTAGCTATGATGGTTCATTATTAACAGCAATGCCAGGAAATTTAATTGATTTATTAGCATATTTCAACCATATTAATTTTTATCAATCAATAGTAACGATCTTAATCATCGGTATTGTACTAGGTATCCTTTTCTATTTAGCAACATTGTTCTATTTTAAAAAAGCTGCCATTGGTTTACTATCAATGAATAATGCAGAAAGTGTCGCTGTAAAAGTAATCAAAGCAATGGGTGGGATTGAAAATGTTGTTGAGATTGATGCAACACCAGATAAATTAATCGCAAGCTTTAAAAGTAGAGATATTGTCGATTTAGATGAATTACATAAATTAGGAGCCTATTTAATTTTAGAGAGTAGAGATGGATACTATATTCGTTTAGGTAATATTTCTATTATGGTATCCGATGAAATCAATAAAATGTTAGCAAGGCATAAACAAGAAAACTTATCTTTGTAAATAACATAAACCTACACAAAAGATAGAGGAAAGTATCGCTTTCAAATATTAATGGTGTGGGTTTTTATGAGGGTGTCCTTAATGGACACCTTTTTAATACGCATTATATTTCTATTGATCAAAATGATATTTTTTTTTAATTTTGGCGAATAGTAACGTAGAATATAGTGTTATATTATTGTTTTAATATATTTATTTTGAAGGGAACAGGTGATAAAAACATACGATAAAGATATTTTAGACGTTGGATTTTCTTATTCAATTCAGTTTGATAATTTAAGTGATAGAAAAGCATAAATACGTTTATTTTAATTATTTTATATATTATAATGTTCTTACATATATGCTATACTACAAGCAGTGAGGTGTCATATGAATCGTAAGATTAAAGCATTATTTTTAGATATTGATGGAACTTTTTATGATCACGATAGCAATCGTGTTTTACCAGAAACAATTGAAGCATGTAAACAAACACAAAAACGTGGAATTAAAGTAGCACTTTGTAGTGGTAGACCAAAAGAAATGGCAGAGGATCTTCATGTGTTTGATTTATTAGATTGGAATGGCTACATAGGAGCAACTGGTGGGGTTGTGATGAATGAAAAGTATGAAATAATCTATACAGATAGCTATACACATAAACAAATGGAAGCATTATTTAAGATTGCAAAAGAACATGATGTTTGTTTGATTTCTTTTGGTAAATATGAATTTATGACAAAAGAGGTAGATGCACTTTCTAAACAATTAATACAAGAGTTTCATTTAAAAACACCTGTTGTACGAACTTGGCAACAAGAGAATTTAACTTCTATCAGTGCATTAATAAATAAAGAACAAGTTCATTTATTCGCAGGTATAGAAGGATTAAAACATACATCATCAACTAAATACTGTGTTGATTTTATTAAAGCAAACGTGAATAAAGCAAATGGGATAAAACAGTTGATGAAATATTGGGGATTTAACAATGATGAATATATCGCTTTTGGTGATTCGGAAAATGATATAGAAATGTTAAAACAAGCACATATTGGCGTTGCAATGGAAAATGGTGAAGAAACATTAAAAAGAAGTGCCGATATCGTGTGTGGACCTAGTTATGAAACAAGTATTGCAGATACTTTAAAACAGTTAAAACTAATATAAATAAGAGAGGAAAAAAAGATGAAAATTTTATGTTATGGGGATTCTAATACATGGGGACATAATCCAGAAAATGCAAATCGCTTTGATGAAACACAAAGATGGCCTAAAATACTTCAAACGATGTTAAATGGTAAGTGTGAAGTTATCGAAGAAGGATTGTGTGGTAGATGTGCTTCATTTGTGGATAGTGTAAAACCTTATCGCCATGGAATCAGTATGTTAACAGCAACACTAGAAATTCATCAGCCAATTGACTTAGTGATTCTCATGTTAGGAACTAACGATTTAAAAAAATGTTTTTCACCAAGTGCAGTAGCAATCGCAAACGGTATAAAAGCAATGGTACAAATTATAAAAAATAAATATACCTATAATCCTCATATGCAAGTACCTAAAATATTAATTGTGGCACCTATTCATCTACATGAGTCATATTATACAATGCAAAGAACAAGCGAACAATTCAATGAGCAAAGTTATGAAACAGGAAAAAAATTAGCATTCTATTATGAAGAAATTGCTAAACAATATGATTGTATGTTTTTAGATGCATCAAAATATGCAAAAGCAAGTAGTATAGATGGAATTCATATGGATAAAAATAATCATAAAAAACTTGCAAAAGCTATTTATGAAAAGTTAGTGAAGTGTTAGAATAGATAAGCAGGTGATGGTATGAATGATCTATTGAAAATCTTATCTGATAATCCAGCATTTAAAGCGTTTGATGAAAGAAAAAATATTTTAGGTAATTTAAATTTAAGTGAAGAAGCTTTAATGATTGCCTCTTCTTTTCAAAAAAACAAACAACCAATGCTGATTGTTAAAAATAATTTATATACAGCACAACGTCTTTATGAGAGTTTAACCCCCCTATTAAAAGATGAAGTGCTGCTTTTTAGCGTGGAGGAAAGTTTGCGTGTAGAAGCAATTGCTGCTTCACCAGAACAATTAGCTAGTGAAATTGAAATATTAGAAACATTATTAAAACAAAAAAAGGTAGTGTGTATTACCCATAGTGCAGGCTATACTAAATTTTTACCAAACCCAAAAGTATTCAATGAGTACAGTTATCATCTAAAAGTAAATGATATATGTTCTTATGAGGATATGATTAAAAATTTATATTATGCTGGATACCAAAAGGTAACATATGTAGATCAACCCTTATGCTATGCTAGTCGAGGGGGGATTATTGATGTATATTCAATGAATTATGATTATCCAATTCGTATTGAATTTTTTGATAATGAAATAGATAGCATTCGTTATTTTGATATTGCTAGTAAGAGAACAATACAAACTTTAGAAGAAGTAGAAATTATTCCTGCTAGTGATATTTTATTTACACAACAAGATAGCGATAAAATTATTTGTGTTCTTAAAGAAAAACAGGCAAAGACAACGAAACAAGAGTTAATTGATCATATTGATGAGGAAATTAGATTGCTTGATGAAAAGCGTAAGGAAAGACATCTAGCGAAATATTATGCTTACTTAGACAGGCAGTATTCATTGCAAGATTATATGCAAGATGTGCAGGTAATTATTTCTACTTATGAAGAAGTCAAACAGACATATAAGCGAATAAGTGAAGAAAATATTGCCTATATTCAAGAATTACAACAGATAAATATGAGTTTGCCAATGTATCATTTCTGTAATGATTTAGATAGATTACTTAAAGATGCTATGCTAATTAATTTGTTTGTTAATGAAAAGACACCTATTTTATCGCAAATAGAAGAAATTAGTTATGTCGATATATCACTACAACAAAAAATATTAGAGATTGCAAAAGCGAAGGAAGAATATTGTATTATATTCTCTTTAAAAGAAAGTGAACAAAAACAGATAAAAGTAATCTTAGAAGAACATGGAATTAACTTTTCAACAAGAGCCGATTTAAGCAAAGGAATTCATCTAATGAATACGGAATTTAATGAAGGGTTCATCGCTCATTATGAAAAAATTATGGTGTATACAAGTAAAGAATTATTTGATGTCGTACATCATCGTAATTTATACGCCAATAAGTTTAAAGAAGCAGAAGCATTAACAAATTATTTAGAATTGGAAAATGGAGATTTTGTCGTTCATAAATTGTATGGTGTAGGGAAATATTTAGGTATTGTTACGAGAGAAAAAGATGGAATCCATAAGGATTATTTGCGTATCGTTTATAAAGGAAATGATGAATTATTAATTCCATTAGAACAGTTTAAACTAATTCGTAAATTTGTATCAAAAGAAGGTGCTACACCTAAATTAAATAAGTTAGGTAGTGGCGATTGGGAAAAAACAAAAGCAAAGGTAAGTGAAAGTGTAAAAGAACTTGCCGATCGTTTAGTTAAACTCTATTCATTGCGTGAAAAGCATATTGGGTATGCCTTTAGTAAAGACACACCTTTTCAAGCAGAATTTGAAAGTGATTTTGATTATCAAATGACAGTTGATCAACAAATAGCGATTGATGAAATTAAAAGGGATATGGAAAAAGATGTGCCAATGGATCGTTTACTTTGTGGAGATGTTGGTTTTGGTAAAACAGAAGTTGCCTTGCGTGCTGCTTTTAAAGCAGTGATGGACAATAAACAAGTCGCTTTTTTATGTCCAACAACGATTCTTTCCCAACAACATTTAAAAACAGCAATCAAGCGTTTTCGCAATTTTCCTGTGAGTATCAAAGTAGTTAATCGCTTTGTATCTACAAAGGAAATGAAAGAAATTAAACAATCACTAGTGGAAGGGAAGATTGATATTTTAATTGGAACGCATCGGTTACTATCAAAGGATATTAAATTTAAAGATTTAGGGTTATTAATTATTGATGAGGAACAACGCTTTGGGGTAGAGCATAAAGAAAAGATTAAAGAATTAAAAACAAGTATTGATGTATTATCTCTAAGTGCAACACCGATTCCAAGAACGTTGCAGATGTCTTTAATTGGGATTCGTTCCTTATCACAGTTAAATACACCACCAAGCAATCGAATGAGTGTGCAAACATATGTGATTGAAAAAAATATAGCGTTGATGAAAGAAGTCATTGAAAGAGAATTATCCAGAGATGGACAAGTGTTTTACTTATATAATAATGTCAAAGAAATTTATAATGTTGCAACACGTTTACAAAAGCAAATCAAAGGATTAAAGGTGGGTGTTGCCCATGGAAAGATGCATCGTGATGAAATAGAAGATGTGATGTTTAAGTTTACTAATAAGGAATATCAGGTACTTGTCTGTACAACAATCATTGAAACAGGAATTGATATACCTAATGCTAATACCATTTTAATTGAAGATGCAGATCATTTTGGTTTATCGCAGTTATATCAGATTAAAGGACGTGTAGGAAGAAGCTCTCGTTTGGCATATGCATATCTAATGTATTCGCCTAGAAAACAGTTAAGCGAAATTGCAATGAAACGATTAAAATCAATGAAAGAGTTTGCTAAATTAGGTTCAGGATATAAAATCGCTTTGCGTGATTTAACAATACGAGGAGCAGGGGATATGTTAGGACCAAAACAAGCAGGTTTCATTGATACGATTGGAATGGATATGTATATTGAAATGTTAAATGAAGCGATTCAAGAAAGTAAAGGAGAAAAAGTAGAAGTAGTAGAGGTTGAAGAAAAGAAAGCAAATATAAAGGTAGATGCCTATATTCCTGAAAAGTTTGAACAAGAGGATTATGAAAAAATCAGCTTGTATCAACGTATGGATCGAATTAAAAACAAGCAAGAGCTATTAGCGATGCAAGAAGAAATCATTGATACTTATGGAAAACTACCAAAAGCTGTAGAATTGTTATTTGAAAAAAAGAAATTAGATATTATGATTAATGAACCACATGTTGCAGGGTTTAAAGAATTAAAGCAAGAAATAGAAATCGAGTTTACAAACGAGTGGAGTGATCATATTGATGGAGTAAAATTGTTTGAGCAAGCCACTACACTTTCAACGGATATTAAAATTCGTTATGCGAATCAAAAAATCTATGCAAAACTACCGAAACGAAGTAATTATTTACCAATATTAATTGAGTTTATTTCAATGACAGAAAAAATGCAATAGATATAATTAGTAAAGATAGGAAAAATAATAAAAGTTATTGCAATCATTTTGCGATTTGACTATAATAAATTTGAGTAAAGAGTAATATTGCTTTTATTAAAATGAAAAATATTCCATCATACAAACATGTAATCAAAAACATTATATGAACTATCCTTTCCCCCTACTTATATACTAAAACAAGTGGATAGGGTACACTTCACTTAGAGAGGATAAGGCAATGAACCACACGAGCCTGTCCTCTTATATGTGCCAAAAAAAACAGAAAAAGTTTTATAAAATAAAATTTTGAAAAGTTATTGCAATCATGTTGTCATTTGGCTATAATGAATTTGAGCAAAGAGCAATCTTGCTTTTATTAAAATGCAAAATACTCAAAGCAAAAGGAGGGCACCTGTTTAATGACCTCCTTTTTGCTATATCTAAGTGTATGTAATAGTATTTATGTGCTTTGCACAAAGCTTGTTACTTATTAATAAAGTAATTATCCTTTAATAATAAGGTAGATCATTTCTATTAGTGTAATCACTAAAACAAGGATTAATGCAATCGCTGCAAAATACTCCATCATACAGACATGTAATTAAAATCATTACATGCACTCTCCTTTCTCCCTATTTACATACTAAAACTAGTGGATAGGGTACACTTCACTTAGAGAGGATAAGGTAGCGAAACCACACGTGCCTCCTCACTCTTATATATGCCAAAAAAACAAAAA
>SAAR01000674.1 GCA_009916335.1 Erysipelotrichia bacterium
TCTGCTCTTTTGAAAAAAGCAGGTTTATTAATTAGCCAACAAGGCAAATCAGGATTTCAATTAGCACGAAACAAAGATAGTATTCTTTTATCCGACGTTTACAAAGCAGTCTATCCTGAAAAAAGTGTACTACATGTACATGAGGATGCAAATCCAGAATGTCCAATAGGGTCACATATTGGAGAAATACTTACACCGACTTTTGGACATGCGGAAGAAGCGCTTTTGCGTGAGCTACAAAAAGAATCTCTAGCAGACTTGATTAATAAACTATATGCTGCTAATCAAAATAAATAGAAATAAGGTGAAAAATGAGAGCAGCTAGATTAAACAATTATTCAAAAAAAGATTTTCAATTGAGTATTGAGCAGATTGAGAAACCAAAACCTAATGCACAGGAAGTTCTTGTTAAAGTTAGCATGGCAGGTGTTAATCCACTAGATAATATGATAATAGCGGGAGAGGTAAAATTAATTGTTCCCTATAAATTACCAGTAACAGCAGGAAATGAATTTGTTGGAGTTATTGAGAGTATTGGTAAAGATGTCACAAAATATCAAGTTGGAGATCGGATATATGCAAGAATGCCTTTAGATAAAATAGGAGCATTCGCGGAATATTTGACCATTGATCAAAATGAGATTGCGTTAGTGCCTAGATATCTGAGCGATGAAGAAGCAGCAAGTGTTCCACTAACGGCACTAACAGCATATCAAGCATTGGAACTTCTCAAAGTGAAGCCTGGGGAAACCATTTTTATCTCTGGCGGTACAGGTGGATTTGGGGCTATGGCGATTCCAATTGCTAAAGCATTTGGTTTAAAAGTTATTACTAACGGAAGTAAAGAAAATAAAGAACGTGTTCTAGCCCTTGGAGTAGACCAATTTATTGACTATAGATATGAGGACTATACGAAGGTTTTAAATGACATAGATTATGTAATAGATACTCTTGGTGGTGATGAATTAATTAAACAATTTACTATATTGAAGGAAGGGGGGGCAATTGTTAGTCTCAAAGGAGGCCCTAAGCGCAGCTTTGCAAAAAGGATGAACTTATCGTTCTTCAAAACTTTTCTTTTTGGTATGGTAGGTAGAAGATTCGACAAATTAGCCTCCCAAAAGAACCAGACTTACCATTTCATTTTTGTGAAGTCAGATGGTAAGCAACTTTCCAATATCTCAAAAATCTTTGAAGAAAACCAAATAAAAGCTTCTGTTGATAAAGTATTTGATTTTAAAGATATTAACTTAGCTTTAGATAAAGTAAAAAATGGACGTTCTAGTGGTAAAACAATCATTAAATTTTAAAGGAGAAATGATGAAATATACAGTAGTTACAGGAGCAAGTTCAGGTATTGGACGTGCCACAGCAATCAAGCTAGCAAACTTAGGCTACAATCTTATAATTGTAGCAAGACGTACTGACAAATTAAATGAGTTAAAAAGTGAGATCAATAATAAATATCCAAATATCGATGTGGTTGTTAAACCTACAGATTTATCAGCTAAAGGTGAAATAGAAGATTTATATCAATTTATTTCAAAGTTTGAATTAAGTATGCTTCTAAACATTGCAGGACTTGGTGCTTCAGGACAAATTATTGATTCAGATATAGAAGTCTATGAGAGAATGGTCGATGTTAATATTCGTGCAACGATGATGCTATCTCAACTATTTGTAAAAGATTATTCTGACAAAGCCGTTCAATTGATCAATGT
>SAAR01000675.1 GCA_009916335.1 Erysipelotrichia bacterium
GCATAAAGGTTGGAATGTAATAGTACTTCTCTTCGAACCATTTCACCATTTTTTCAATAACGCCCATGATAAACTCCTTTGTATTGATACAAGAAGTTTACAAGAGTGGATGGACAATATAGTGTCCAGAATTTAAAGAGGCATTATTAAGAGTAAGGATTTTTAATCCATCTCAATAAATGACAGTTTTTGGTACTGGATGACGCTATGATTTCAGCAGAAGTTAAATCAAAGGAAAGCAATGGAATCAAATGAATCCCCTTTTTTTGGATTGGGTCTAGTGATGTTTGTCTTAGTGATTATTTTTCAACTAATACTTGGCAAACAAACCATACCATCAGGAAGTTTTTTTATTTTAGGTATAGTTTTGCTTCTTTTAATGTTTTATGATTTTATGCTTGGTCTTCCCGCAGGTAGTATTTTTTGCCTTATAACAACTATTTTTGCATTGAAATATTTTATAGAAGTTCTTGTTGCGTATCCTGTTCAAACCATCCTACTTTTTCTTCTGATTTATGGTAGCATTTACTTTAAATTGCATGAATTAATCATTTCAATTTTTACAATTGATGATCCTGCAAATCATGAAAAAAGAAGCAAGCCATGAAAGTTTTTATTGATTATGATACAACCTTAATCGATTTGATTCATCCTTGGCTTCATTGGGTCAATCAACGCTATAACACACACCTTACTCCCAATGATATTACGAGGTGGTATTTCCTTCGTGAAGAATTAGGCGAAGAGGTCGATGACTTTTGGAAAAGTGATGCCTTTAACTGGTACCGAGATAAAAACGTTCTTCAGCCTTTTTGCGGCGCTGTAGATTTTGTAAAACAATTGCAGCATGATATTGGTAAGGAGAATGTTTGGATTATTTCGTCAATAAAAGAGCACCATAAGTTAGAGAAGCTCGCACATATTGTGCATTATTTTGATATTCAAGAGCACAATTGTCTTTTAGTAGGTAAAGAGAAATATCTTTATACAAGCAATGGCATTTTGATTGATGATTATCCTTTACATGTGATGGAGCATATTCATCACAATCAACAAAAAGGCATTGTCTTTAATTTTAATAACGAATTTGGCTGGGCGCAAAAACAGAATTATGAAACAGATGTGACTTTAAAGCCTTTTTTGCCAACGTGCCACTCAAAGTATTTTAGCATTCATACGAACTATCAAACCATTCTAGAGGAGATCTGTCATGGGTAAGTTTACAAACAAAGAGTACGCAGAATACATGCTCGCGAATTATGTGCTTGGCTCTAGAGACACCGCTTTATTTATTGCGATGTCACTATTTGAAAAGTATTTTCATGAGCAGCTTCAAAAATGGAAGCATCGAGCATATTTGAGCAGAAAAGAAAATTTGCTCTGGCAACTTATTGATTGGTATAGTGAAAATTTAACACATGACCCTCTTAAAGATTCATCAAAAACTATTACCGAAGAGTTAAAAAAATTTAAGCAACTGCGCAATGACTTTACGCACGGCTTTGATGATAACCAAATGATTGCTCGTGAAAAAGAGATTGAAAACTTTATTCTGTATGTCTATTTTGCTTATCATCCAGCAGAAAAATACGATGAAAGCATTACAAAACGTTCTAACAAAGATTACCTCTTGCTGCAAGACTACAAAGTAAAAGAATTAACAGAACGTATGATGGAAAGACTCGAACGTTCTAAATATCAAGAAGATTCAATGTATGTC
>SAAR01000676.1 GCA_009916335.1 Erysipelotrichia bacterium
GTTATAGATGATAAAATATGCATCTCACACACTCACAACTTCGTCAATACCAAATTGTTTCAATATCTGATAAGCATTAGTTTTAACCACAGCGTCTTTAAAACTTGCGTCTTTGAAGACTACTCGCATGATTTCGCTTTGATAGGCAACTTTAAGTTTGGCTATGGCTTCGACTGCTTCGATGGTGATGTCATCGTCTAAGCAAGCGACTAAGGCACCGTAGCCTATGACAAATACTTTTTTGCCATCAATCACTTTTTCTTCGATAGGTAAGGTTAGGTCAAGTCCGTATTTTAAAAGGATTTCGTAGAGTAAATCTTCACTGCTTCTATCTTCTTTGATATTTTCGGCTACATCAAGAAGGCTTCCCTCTACATTTTCAAAGTTGCTATCCCATGCTTTGATATTTGAGCTATCGAGTTTAAGGACTTTAAAGCCTATATCGAGGTTTGATAAATCTTTGTCGCTATTGTCAGCGATGATTTTTTCTCCCGCTCTTCGTATGCGTTCTTTTCCTACTTCACAAATGGTATGAAATTTTTCATGATTGATTTTTTCTTGTATCTGTATCAATATGAATTTTCTTCGACTATTGTTTTCAGCATTAAATTCCATTACTGATTGGGAAGTTGTGGCACTTCCTGAAAAAAAATCTAATATTAAATCATCTTCATTTGTTCCAATTTGAACCATTCTTTTTATTAAGCGAATTGATTTTGGTGTATCAAATAAATTTTCAGGCATCACTTTGAGTAATTCTTGTTTAGCCTCTTGGTTGTCACCAACATCTTTTCTAAACCAAATTGTTAAAGGAGTAATACCATCTTTAACTTCGGATAAAAATCTTTTTAGAGAAGGAACATTGTCTCCATTCACACCAAACCAAATTCTATTATCATTGATTAGTTCTTGCATTTTTTGTTTATTTGTCATCCAACATCTACCTGCTGGTAGTTCTACAGTTTTACCAGATGGTGTAGTAATAGGATAGTCATATTCTTTTGAATAAGTTTTAACTGATAAATCACTTGCTTTCCAAATACCTCTTGGATCGTTATCTGGATTTTTATATCTTGCATTTTGTTCTGCACTTCTTGGTAATAAATTTGGTCTCCATAACTCCTTGTTTTTAGCATATAATACAACATAATCATGATTGGCACTTAACCATTTGGCATCATTTTGAGGACTATATTTTTTTTCCCAAATAATACAATCTACAAAATTATCTTCCCCAAATATCTCATCACATACTTTTCTTAAATTTGCCACTTCATTATCATCAATTGAGATAAAGATAACCCCGTCATCTTTCAAAAGGTCGCGAGCGAGTTTAAGGCGTGGATACATCATATTTAGCCAGTCGCTATGGTAACGACCACTTGTTTCGCTGTTTTTACTTAGTTTGTTGCCTTCGCTATCGACTTGCCCTGTAATTTCGAGGTAGTTTTTGATATTGTCTTTGAAATTGTCTTTATAGACAAAGTCTTTGCCTGTATTGTACGGTGGGTCGATGTATATCATCTTGACTTGTTTGTAGTAGGACTTTTGAAGAAGCTTTAAGACTTCAAGATTGTCACCCTCGATGTAGAGATTTTGCGTGGTATCCCATTTTTTGCTCTCTTCTTTACAAGGTCTTAGTGTTCCCGTGCTTGGTGTTTGCGCTATCTTTTTGGCTTCGCTTTTACCCGCCCATGTGAAGTTGTAGCGCTCTGGCTC
>SAAR01000677.1 GCA_009916335.1 Erysipelotrichia bacterium
TTCTGGTTTAGAGAGGTGTCCGAGCGGTTGAAGGAGCACGCCTGGAACGCGTGTGTGGGGCAACTCACCGAGGGTTCGAATCCCTTCCTCTCTGCCATTACTCCATAAAGCCCTATTTTAGGCAATTCCAAAAAATTATTTTTCAGACTATGCCCACACTGTGACCAAGAGTGACATAAAACTATTATGTTTTGGGGAGAGGAAGAAACGAAGTGTTCAAATAGGCAGGTCTTTTTTAAATTAATCCCTTATCTAGGGATTTAGATAAGTTTCTTATGCCTAAAATTGCCCTTTGTCCAACCCTCGACCTACGGCTTATGAGGAAAGCTTGAAAATTGCTAATATCTTATTTATGGGGATTTAGGCACTGACAAATAACGCTAATACCTCCTAATTTTATTATTTTTGGTGACATATAAACGAAGCTTCAAATATTAAAATGACCTAATATTCAATTGAAAATGGATTTAGGAATTGACGTCCCCAAAAGAAAGACTTATCTACTTTTGTAAGCCCAGCTTCATCACAAATATCATCCCAATTGTCACGTATAATTGTTTGAAATGTATCGAATATTTCAATAGCTTCTTTTTCTGAAAGCAAAAAATGATGAGCAGCCTCAAGGCACGTTTTAAGTTGACTGTAACTATTACCTACTATTTTCATTGCCTGTGTTGATTCATTGCCTGTACGGCTTTGTGGACAAATATCATATGCTGGAGTCAATGTCAAATCTTTCCCATTCCAAAAAGCAGCATGATTTCTTGCATGATCATCATTATTTCCACACAAAATATTAAAAACGAGCCGTCCAAACAGTTCCTTTAAAGTAGCCTTTGGCTCTATAAAACGTTGTCTAATTATTTCTGCAAAATCTTTATAACTTGCATAGCGTGCCATCATATCACTTAAGCCAAAAAGAGTTAGAGCAGAAACCATTGACTTGCGTGCCCATCCAGATTTTACTTTATATCGATCAAATCTCTCAATAAGTATGACATCTTTACCCAAAACTTGAACTAATTTCACTGGTGCTACGTTTAATCCGCAAAGTGTAGCTAATCGCATCGCAATGTATTCAGCTTTTACAACACTGTATGAGTCACTACTCGCTGAAAATTTTGCAATAAATTTTGAGTCACCATCTTCAAGTAATGCTTTTGGACGAGCACCTCCTATTGAACTTCCATGAAATAAGGCTTGGTCTAAGTCAGGAGATAGAGGAATTCCATTTTGTACACGTTCAGCGGATTGTAATAATTCTTCTAATTTTGCATTTTGAGTTGATCTTGGAATATACTCCGTTGGCGAGGACTGAAAATCCAGAGCACCAATACGATCTGAACCAGATTCAAGCAAATAAGTCATTTCATTTAAAATAGCCGTATCGGTATCATTTCCCCTAAAACCCATTTTACGATTTATAATAACACGTCTTCCCCATGCATCAGGAGCAGAATCTCGAATAGCATTTGGCATATTTAACCCATTAAGAAGTGGCAAAATGCCTGATTGTAATGGAAGTTCAGGCAAATAAATCGCAATGGCATCAGGTCTTTTAAGGTAGCTCTTTCCGTAATTAAACGTTATATAGTTTCCATCATTTTCGAGCTTTCCTGCAACAATAGGTTCCGTCTTCTCTGGAAGCCAAATCCATACATAAGCTTCTTTACTCTGTTGACTAGAAATCATCATCAACAACTTTATTTTGGTTTCTA
>SAAR01000678.1 GCA_009916335.1 Erysipelotrichia bacterium
CTAAGTTTTGATTTCCCTACTCTCAGCTTACTCATATCGCAAAGCTTCTATTGGATTAAGTTTTGCAATTTTGCGTGTTGGCGCAAGTGAGGCAAGCAAAGTCATTACAATCACAAGTCCTACAACAGCTACTAGAGAAAAAAGACTTGTTTGATAGACTTTGGCAGTGATATCGTGAGAATAGCTTCGAACAACAACGTTCCCTATCATACCGATTACTGTTGATAAAATAATTGAAATAAAAAGTGAAGTCATAGCAATTAAAAGTGCTTCAACAAAGAAAATGATATTAATTGCATTGGGCTTGAAACCAATGGCTTCTAAAACGCCTATTTCTCGTGTCCGTTCAATCACACTAATATAAATCATTACAGAGATCATAATTATCGCAACTACAACAGCTTGACTAGACATAAACACCAATAAACCACGTATAATTTGGACAAATTTACCAATAATTTCTAAAATTCCTGTTTGAGAGAATGCAATATACTTTTCCTCTGATTGAATTTTAGTTGAAATCTGATTATTTTCTTTTGGATTTTTAAGATCTATGATAATATAGGGAATTATCTTTGTCATATGATTATCCGTGATAATTTTAGACATCTGCTGAGAGGACATAGCACTATTATGCTCCTGATTGCTATCATCTAAAATTCTGACTATTTCAGTTTGATAATTTATTGTTTTTTCATTATCGCCATCAGAACCTAGTAAAGTCAATGTAACTTTTTTACCTATCAATTCTTTAGCCTTAATTTTTGTTGCCAATTCCTTATTATAGTCCTTTAAAAAACTAGTGGTTACAGTCAAACCTTTTTCATTAACATCAGTATATAATTTTCCTGATTTCACTGTTTCTTTAGTATTACTACTATATTTAATTTTACTATCCTTAGGTAGCGATACAATATTGGCATAGGCACCTGAGAACTTTTCACCACTAATTTTATGCCCATCTAGTTCTATTTCACTCATCATAAGAGCCAAAGGAGCTTCTAAATACTTGATTTTAGATTTTCCTACTTTTTTCTCTATAGTCGTAACATCTTGTTGCGTGATATTGCCATACTTATTTTCCTTGGTAACTTGTATAGCAGTCTGCACATTTCCAGAATCAACTGTTTTATTAATCCAATGTGTAATACCAACACCAAGTCCTAAAGAAAGTAAAATACCTGTGACTCCAATAGCAGTTGCAAAAGCAACAACAATATTTCTTCCTAAACGTTGCCTAAAATTAGCTACTGCCATTTTTATCAAACCCAATTTTACAGTTTTAAATTTGATTCTATCACTGTCAATCACAGTATCATTTTCTACTTGTTGTTGTGAAATAATTTCGTTTTCCAATTGACCATCACGTAAATTATAGACACTATCAGCATAATCTCTAACTTCAGGATTGTGTGTCACAATTATAACTGTCTTACCTTTTTTGGTTAACTGTTTTAAAATATTTAAAATTATCTCTTGTGATTGACTATCAAGACTACCTGTTGGTTCATCTGCAATGATTGTATTAGGATTATTGACAAGCGCTCTTGCGATTGCAACACGTTGCTTTTGTCCACCAGATAGCTGAGTTACGTTCTTATGAGCGTAATCCAGCATACCAACTTGTTCAAGCACTTTATTTACGCGATTTTCAGCTTCTTTTCCTCGTACACCAATCAAAGATAAAGGAATTTTTACATTATCAAAAACGTCCATAT
>SAAR01000679.1 GCA_009916335.1 Erysipelotrichia bacterium
GCTAAGAATAGCACTTAACCGATTAAAGGACCAAAATTGGGATAAAAGAAAAGCACTTATAAAATCCAAATTAAAATCCTAATTTATTGAAAATATGTGATAAAATTTCACACGAATTTGAAAATGAAAAAGGAATAAAATATTATCGTTTCGTTATTGTTTCAGAAGTTCTTTAATAAACTGCACCAATCTATGTAAATTATTAGGGGTTGGCTCACGTTAGAAGAGATGCTGGGATTTACCCACTGACTCCTGAAAGTATTATGGGAAGAATAAATGGTTTTTCAATCAGCGAATCTTAGTTTAGTTCACGGAAATTGATTTTTGAGGATGTTTCGAACAAACTCAACTGGCCTTTCTGCTTCATTAATTTATATGGACCGCCTGGAATGGGCAAGCACACGTTTATCAAAGACGTTGTATAAATAACAAACCGCCGAGTTTTTTATTTAGATTCAACACAAAAATTGACCATTTAGGAAGACGACATTTTATCGAGATATGGCCTTTGCAATCCCATAATAATATGGGATGATTGCCGCATGTGTGAAAAAATGACTAAATAAGAACTAAAAGATAAATTTGGACGAATTATGAAGAAATTTGAAAAACAATTTACATTAATTATGATTAGCCATTTCAATATTTTCAGAAACTTTGATCAAATGGCTAAAACTTTCATCAGCATTTAAATGCCACAAATAACACTTTCAGAAGCCGCATTTTTGATTAAACAGAAAATTCCTGTAGTGACTCAAGATTTAAATGAATTGGATTATGCGCTCAAGCTGGCTCGTCAACTCTACATGTTATCCAGCACAACTTCCATTTTCAGTCAAAATATGTCAAATATCGGATCTAATCCACAGACTGTTCTGAACCAACTGAAGTTGATTCCACACTACCAACGTTTAGAAAAAATCAACAAGGACGTATTTGACTATTTGGATGGGCTGGACGATGACAAAAAGCAATCTGTAGCGGAGTACTATCTGTTTGATGACGAGATCCCGTTCGATGAAAAAGTAGAGCAACTTTACCAAATCGGATTGGTTTAAAAAATTAGCGGAAAGTATTTCCATTATGAAGTTATCCGTAAATTCTGCATGGATTTTGTTGTATTTACACGAATCTAATCACAGGTTCAGCGCAGCTTAGAATACTACTGCAAAATGTTAGAGAACACAAAAGATAAACAGAATATGCTCATTGCCACCTTCGTCAACTATAGCGAGGCGATCACTTTTGCAATGAGGCTCTGCACCTACTTGTTGAAGTTCAACAACGACGCGATTAAGAAAATTGGGTGTCTCTACGCAAAGAGGATTCACAAAGTAATTTTGGAATACGATGGCATTTTGGATATCTCCATGCACCAAGTCCATTATCAGCTGCTTGAGCAACTGTAAAGCATAGAGAAGAGCGTGCCAGATTGCAATGTCAAAGCTACGTACGAAGATTGGAAGCATTTGTGGAGTTAGTTGTTGTGATTCAATTCTCCATTAAAATACATTGTTACTTATAAAACATCTCTTATAAACATCTGATCTCACTTCGTCAAGAAAATATTATCTTTTCAAAACCTATCAACCCCTTAAATGTACTAATGTTTACAAATATAAAAATTAAATAATAATTTTGTATACTGTTATTGTTTGTATTGTGGCGCCAGTGATGAACAACAAAGAAAGTCAGTCAAAAAACAGCTTTAAAAACG
>SAAR01000680.1 GCA_009916335.1 Erysipelotrichia bacterium
GCCTGCTGTGGTTATCTCGAAAAAAATTAAAGTCAGCGAAGTTGGTGCCCCTTTTGCATCTGAAATTTACACTAAAAAAGAGATAGAAAAATCTCACTCCAAAGACATCTACGAATTTTTAAATACCCAAACGTCCATTTCAACCCTACCTGTGTATGGCAACCCATTTTCGCAAAAAATAGATATGCGTGGTTATGGTTTGGGTGATGGCTACCAAAATACCGTTATTTCCGTGAATGGAAGACGTTTAAATAAT
The DNA here is from genome assembly GCA_009916335.1 of Erysipelotrichia bacterium. The sequence goes on from SAAR01000680.1 coordinate 257, forward strand.
ATTGATATGGTTCCACAACTTTTATCGTCTATTCCCCTTGAGAGTATTGAAAAAGTAGAAATTATTAAAGGAAGTGGTTCGGTTGAATACGGTGATGGCGCTAATGCGGGTGTTATTAATATTATCACCAAAGAGTATGAAGGTGCGGTGATTCGAAGCTATATGGGCGATAATGGTCTGAAATTTGGCTCGCTAGGTCTTGGCATCAAAGAGGAAAAATTTTCCATTTCAGGCTATATTGATGATTACAGTCATGACGGATTTAAAGACGTTGCCATGGATGGTACGAAAGATGAGAGTTGGAGTCGCAATAAATCCATTAGTGCAACACTAACGCCTATCGATGATTTAACGTTTAATCTTGGTAAGTCATTTTCAAAAATGAATGTCAATTATTCAAATCCATTAACATGGACTGAATACCAAAATGGTGAATTAGATAAAGTTAAAGGTTATGCTGATCAATATTACAGCTCAAATGTACTTAATATCGGTGCTAATTATAAAATCAATCAACAATTTTCTTTTGATACTCAATTTTTTGATGAAGATAAAGTTTCTAAATATACTTCAGGAAGTTACCATTCAAATTACAATTATGATTATAAAAATTTTGATACTAAATTACTTTACAGTGCTACTTCTTTTAAAGCATTAGTAGGTATTCAAGGATTTAATGGTAAACGTGATGGAGGAACGAATGAAACAACAAAAGAAAATTTAGGTATTTATGCAAAAGCTGATTATCTTTTAGATAACAACACTTTTTCTTTAGGTTTTAGAGATGAAAAAGTAGAGTATACCTATGAAAATTCAACGCAAAAACTCGAATCTGACACATCACTTCAAGCTTATGATGTAGGTTACAATTATAAAATTAATGCTAAGACATCGTTTTTTACCAATTTTAACCATTCCTATCAAGCTCCTGATATTGATAGATTTTTTAATCCTGTTTATGACGCATTTTGGACTGTTATAGGAAGCCAGTTTAATGGTTTTATTAAACCGATGGAAGCCGATACCATTAATTTAGGTTTTAATTATATTAGCTATCCGCATACCCTTAAAGCAACTCTTTTTTACGCATGGGTGGATGATGAAATTTATTACAATAGTTTGAGTGGATATAACACAAATTTAAAAGAGACAGAAAAGAGAGGCTTTGAGTTCTCCGAGCGTTATCAAATGCTTTCCAATCTTTTCACCATTTTGAATTACACCTATGTCGATACTAAAATTGTGGATGATGGATTTGGTGGTGTTTATAATGGCAACGAAATTCCAGGCGTTTCCCCGCATACATTTAAAGTGAGTTTAGGCTACAACCCGATAAAAGCCGTCACACTCCTTGTATCGGAAACCTATAAGTCAAGGGCGTACGCCATAGACAATTTTAGTGGTTCGTATGGAAAAATGGAGAGTTACTCAGTAACCGATTTAGCTGCAACATATACC
>SAAR01000681.1 GCA_009916335.1 Erysipelotrichia bacterium
AAACTCAGAAATCAATTGAAGGGAGTCTTTCCAAAATTGAGCCCGATAAACATTATATCAGAATCTTGACACCAAGCATCAAGGAAAATGAAGAATTAACTAATGCTAATTTTATTGAAAACCTATTCAGAGTAATTAATGTTCAACAAAATGGATATCTGAACTTAAATATATTGGTATTAGAAAACATTTTAATAAATATTGAGCAGAGAGAAATAAATTGTTTCAAAAAAGAATTCTATATGACTCATGCAATAAAAATTACTGAAAGAACACTAAAGCTATTAACAGGAAAGAAAAAATAGTTAAAACTGCCTAAAATATGTCGAACAGAAGAATAATTAAGAGACAGAATTGATTGGGGGCCTAGAACCAAATCTGAAAGTAGTGAGTCTGAAAGCGATGAACCTAATGAGGAACATAATGAGGAAACGAAATCCAATAATAATTAAATTATTCTCACAAATTGGAATGAGTAGCAATATCAGCAACCTGCTAACTAACCTCAACAATGGGTAAATCGTGATTGGAGTCGTAATCATAGTGAACAAAAAGTCGAAGAATATCAGGAAAATACTTCATCTAAAGATAACACCTCGTTCAGAAGAAAGATGAACGAGGTTATGTACGGAAATTCAAACGAAACTACGAGGTTACAATCTGAAATCAACTAATAAGAAAACTCAAGCCAAAAATTCAAAAACATAGATTTGGTCTTAAACAGTTAACCTAATTGGTTCCCTCTAACAGATGCGCAAGGTATCAGCGTAAACTCTCAGCTTGGAACACAAAATGAGATTGAATAGATGTGCAGAATAAACGTTGAAAATTTTGGAACATCTTTCGATTCTGCTAATGGAATCTTGGATTAAAGTGGAGGACAAATGGTAGATGAAGGAATAAGAAACAAAGTCTTTAATGTGGCAACAAATTATCTAACATTATCAGATTTAGAAGCAATTAATAAGTAAAATCCGTAAGAACCATCTAATAGAGATATTAATTTCGCGCCGTACAATGATTTACTAACCAAATTAAGGATTAAACAACTTGAATTGAAAAAGTAAAAAATGGAAGAACTATTGAGCGAAAAACGATATTTAGCAGATTAATACTAACATCATTGCTCAACATCAAGCTTAAATTTGAAGATTTCATTTTTGGTTGAAGCAAAAACTATATTGTAAGGTGTTATTAACTACAACAAAAATATTTACGATCAGATACCCAAATTACTAAGTCAGATATCGGACATACGAATCGGAAGATTTTAAAAGAGAGAAGCAACATCGGAATATTAACAAAAGTAAGTCTGTAATCTGATATCGCAAATTTAAATCGATCTTACCACAATGTTAAATTAAAACATTATTTAAGTAAGTTATTTAGGCAAACCCACCTATTTACTTTAATAATAAGAACACGAAGATGTTCATGAATTAGTTGAAGATACTGATTCAGGATTTAACCGTATAAAAATGGCGAAAACCAAGATCGATGGAATTACTGAAAGAAAGATTGTAGAAAATTTGGACAACTTGCATGAATACATAAATGATATTCAAGATTACATATTTGAACGACTTTGCTGCTATCAATTTGATTTTGCATGTGAATCTCAATAAGGTCTCACCTAACAAAAATTTTAGTAAATGCTTTTATAATAAGAAATAGTTGATTTACTTGGATACTTTGAAAGAAAATTACAAGAA
>SAAR01000682.1 GCA_009916335.1 Erysipelotrichia bacterium
TCGTTATCATCTCTCATTACTCTATAACAAAATTGGCGATTACAACTCATCAAACATATACCTCAAGCCATTGGTGGATGGTAATGGTGACAGCAAATATTTTTTACTCCAGGCCAAGAACCTTATTGAACTAGGGCAGGAAAATGACGCGAGAGTCATTATCGACCAACTAATTTCAAAAGAGGGGGCAAATGGTGAATTGTGGAATTTACGCGGTATCATGTTAGCTCAACAGGGACACTACACGGACGCGTTGCGCTCATTTGAGAAGGCCAGAGGCCTGTTCTATAATGAAGAAATCGTCATTAATAATATCGCGATGATGGAGATCTTACAGCAGGATTATGTAAAAGCTCGCGATCATCTGCTATCGCTGTATGTGAGGAAAAAATATCGCTCACAGACGGTGTATAATCTTGTTTATTCACTTGTCAAAATTGGGGACTATAACAGCGCGAGGAAAATCATTGCTAGTGAAAAAATGATATCGACCGATTCTGAAGAACTTATCAGTTCACTAGCAAAATTGTCGCCACGAGAGCAAATCCAAATAAATGTTCAAAACGGTTCTGGTTCGACTCTGGCACAAAAAAATGACCTTATAAATAATAATTCAGATATAAAACAGAAAAGTCCATTGCCAGTTAATGTGAACCAACCAACCCCAAATACTCCTGAACTTAAAAAAGAAGCAACACCATTATCAGATAAATGTGAGTTTGTTGAAAATCCGAATGAAAAAGTCTTGCCGTTCAAGGGGCGAATTGCTAATGCAAAATCTATATCAATGTTAACATCGGCACATATCACCAATGGTGACCGATTGGCATTATATTCTTCATACCCTATTAATTTTATGGTGTTGCCGAAGTTATATGACAATCAGATTGAGCTAGAGTTATTTGGTGCACAACCACTAAAATCACTATTCAACTCTCAGTTATCAATAATTAATAAACATCCTAATATTAAGAAAATTGAGTTTATTAATAAAGGTGATGGGAATACCATTTTAAGAGTTGTTACAACGCGCTGTATCAAATCGAAGTTGATAAAAAGAACGACTGCAACCGGCAAGGTTAAAGAAAAAATACTAATAGATTTTACGTATTAATAGCTGTATTTATTTTTAGCGTTAGTTTTATTAATTTTGTGCAATGGCAATTTGCATCAAGTATGTATTATTTCTAGCTTAATTTAAACACATTGAGATAGAATTGTATTTTGGAGTTGTTAATGGATATCAATTTCGAAGAATTGTTACTGGAGTTATCAAAAATAAATGGCGTTGATAAAGTAGCACTGATTAACATGATAAAAAAAGAGGTTGAGTGTGGATTTAATCTTGATGATAACAGTGGGCCTTTAGTTCAGGCTATGAGTGATATTGTTAGAACTAACGTAAAGTACACTCGATTATCATCGTTAAAGAATTGTTTTGAGGATATATTGATTTCTTATAGCAATGAAATTCATTTATTAACGCCTTTTTCTTGCATGAGCAATTGTTTTCTTTACATCGGTATCGCTAAAAATTCGAATATAGCTTTGATTCGATTGAAACTAAATGAGTGTTTATCTATTTATTTGAATGCTCCTGTACGTTTATAAAATATAACAGGTTGTTCTTTTAGCGGTAAGAATAAATGATTAATATCAACTAGCTTATTTTGGAGAATTGTGATGGGTCTACATAAGTTACCTTT
>SAAR01000135.1 GCA_009916335.1 Erysipelotrichia bacterium
ACAAGGTGTCGTTTCATTTTTAGCCTTTTTATAATATAAAAATACAATATTTTATTTTATAATAAATAATGTAAAATATCAATATTTATATTATATTTTTGTAGTTAAAGATAGAAGCACTAAAAACCAAAGAATAACCCCAAAAGGATTTTTAAATGCATGTTGAAAGTCTACGGAAGAGGGGATGGCATTTATAATAAAAATAATTAAAAGGTAAATATACAAAAAAAGGAAAAAGAGGGAGTGCTCCACAAAAGGGAGTGACCAATAAAATTTTTCCAAAATAAAGGCCAAAGAGAGAAGTGATAAGGGAGCCATTGCGATAGGAAAAGCATTATACCATCGGATATTGCTACATTCAACGTGTCCTAGCACATATACTTTCTTGCCATTATTGTCACAAATTGTTTTTGGAAATACAACAAACTTAGAGGGCTTTCCATTAAGCAATAAAGCAACCAATGCATGTGCTAATTCGTGAAAAAACACCCCTAAAAAATTAACACTCCATGCTCCAATGAGTGAGTGCTCTTTTACTTTTGAGAGAAAGGAGAATATGCACAAAACTATACATGTAAAAATGAGAGAATTGGAAAAAATAGATGCGTATAGAAATTGGGTCAATTTTTCATCATAGTATGAAAAAAATTGACCCAAAGAGGTCGTAAAATCAAAAGTCAATGTTTTTTACACCATTGATTGTAATCTTGTGATAAGTGTGTGTTGGCTTCATCGCTTAAAAAACCATAGGATGGATTAGATATAAAAATCCACCCTTGTGCGCTCTTTCCCCAATACCCAACAGATTCTCCCTTGCATGTAATGTCAAAGATTTCAACGCTTTTTGGAGTTCTCAATGTCGATACAAGCCTACCCCTAGGGGAAGGCTCGTTGCGTATGGATGACGTATTCTTAGGCGTAAAGAATATCTTTTTTTTGAAAGACACCTCACCAGTTTCTTTTTTCACCACGCTCAAAGAGAGCTGTTTTTCGAGATTAGAAACTCTTTCCTCTAATTGCCTATTACTTTCAATTAGCTTCAATATGGCTTTTTTTTCGATATCTACATTTTGACTATTAGATTGTGCATGTAAGAGTGAAAACGTCAATGTCAAAATCAAAAATAGATGCTTCATTAAAATCCTTTCATCTGGTCTTCTTTGAGCTGCTTCTCAACATTTGAGAAGGTTTCTGCTAGCTCTTGATATGAGATTTGATTTTTCATATCTTCTTTAATCTTTTCTTCAATTTTTCGCTTTTTCTCCAACATCTCATCCACATACGGTTTGATGTTTTTATAATCTGGATTGCCAACTGGATCACCTTTTGTTCCCAATGCATCCAAAACCCTACCTGTGATTAAATCGGTCATTGATGTTGCAAAGAAATAAGCATTGTATCTTGCTAAAATACTTTTTAATTGGGCCGTGTAAGCCGTTTCGCCTTTGGCTCTTTTTTCTAGTATAGCGATACTATCCATGTATTTTTGGATATTAGGTAGAAGCAGAGGTATTTTAATGTCACTAGCACTTGGGGCTTTGGTTGAAATTGAAGTTTCTGTTAATGTTGTAATAGTTGGAGCAAAGCCAGATAACTCTTGAACTTTATAACGAATCACTTTTAAGCTTTCAAGGTATCCACCTTCCCATTTAATTTCAAGACTAGAGCTGGTTGAGCTATCCCAAACATTCCCAATCACTTGTGCAGAATCAATTGAAGAATTAGCATCTGCTTGTAATGCCATATCCATTAAATATACAAAAGAATCTGGAATTTTACATGAAGAGCCACTACAGTAATCGACTTGCGTTTCTGCACTAATGCCATCAATTAATGCTTTAGCAACCTGTTCTGGAGAGTTGATAACAGGCTGAATTCTCACCATGCCTTCAAATTTTTCCTCTTGAACCTGTTCTGATATTTTAGCCATAAGCTGTTGTTGTGCCTTTTCCGCATTAATTTTAAATGTCCCTGTTTTAATGGATGAATCGGAGGTTGATGATGCATCTGTGAGCTTCATAACATATTCAAGTGTCGAAACAGGAGTTGCCATATCTCCAAAAAACAATCTACCTAGCAAAATAGTTGCTTTGACATTATCTAGCTCTGTTGAATTACTAATGAGGGATTGTGCTCCTATTTTACCTGTTTCCAAAAATGTTGATAGTTGTGAAACATAGACTGAGTTGGAAGGTTTATCTAATTTTTTTGAGCTTGCTCCTATCGCCATAGATGTCAAACTTAGTGAATTTGTATTGCTGATTTTAGCAACCGCAGTTGAAGAAGACATCCCAGCCTGATTTAAGCATTGGTCTTTTGCGCTTCCTGTTTTATGTTCACAATCTTTGTTTGGAGAAAAATCAAATGCTTTTGTTATGTTGCTAGTAACGCCTTCAAGCCCCGTGTTAAGGTTTTCAAACATTGTATTCATGTCACCTGTGAGATTGTTGGTGAGAGAATTGACTTGTTTATTGATGCCTGATTTTTCCCCCAGCAACTGGCCTAAATTACACATGTTTGCTAATAATTTTTGAATTTCTCTTGCAAAGTTTCTTAGCGTTTTAAAAACGGCTGCAAGACCTGGCATAGAATATTCAAGCCCCATCATGAGTCCCCAAGCCAAAGTAGCACCAGCATTGGTTAGCATTAATTTAATTTCGGGGATACCAAGCAATGCCAAAAAGCCTCCTCGCAAAGAAAATCCATTACAGCCGACCTTCATAGATGGCGGTTCACCTTGAAACAAAGGTTGTGTTCTTCCTGCACCTTTAAATGCAAAGCGATATGAACCTCCGTAGAAATATTTTGTTCCTGTTCGAGGAGAACTCCACGTACCAAAATCAGATTTAACTGAAGTTGTATTAAACATATCACCAAGATCAACGGACAATAACTGTACAGGAACACCAAGAATACCGACCAAAAACAATGAAATAATTTTTTTCATGTTTTCCTACTTTTTTTGTTCAATGAATTCAAGAATCTTTATATCATCAGGGGAAAGTGGCTCGTTAATTGTAGAATTTAAGTTACTTTTTGGCTCTTGTGATTGCGCTTTTTTAAGAGAAGAGATTTCTTGCTTTAAATTCTTTAGTTCTCCGCTAACTTCTTTTGTTTGATTTTCTTTTTCTACATTGCGATTATCCATTGCTTCAACTTTATCAATTAAAATCGAAACAGCTTTTTTTAACTTTTCAATGCTTTTGGCATCCATGTATTCCAAGTTATTTGCACGGTTATACATGTAACCTTCATTGCTAACCGTTCTTTCGTTTTCCTGATAAATAATACTTTTCTCACGAGGTTGTACAGAGATGCTCTTTTCTTTAGTGGCACACCCACTAAAACCTACAACTACTAAGCAGATTGCTACGATTGAAAAGCGTGTTTTAATTGTTTCCATTTTTTTCCTTTTTGAGTATTGTTGAGATTTTTTCTAAATAGGCATAATTATATTTTGGCGTTGCAGAATGATATCTAGCAATGGTTTCCCACGTATACCCATGCTGATTAATGAGAGTTTCAAGAAAATGACACGCTTTAAAGTAACTATCCTCAAAAGAAAAATAGTTTTTAAGAGGCATCTTGTGATGCTTAAAATTGATTTGATAGGCTCCTAAATCCATGTTTTGGATAGAGAGCGTATGAATCACGTATTCAGATATTTTGATACAAATTTCTGAATTCTTACAATCTATGGTTCTCCAGTCAAGAAAAACCTCTTTGCCAATAATGTCTTGAACAACTTTTGCTTCTTGTTCATTGTTAAATGAAATAAGGAAAGGATATCCTGGTGGGCGCTTTGCATGTCTTTCTACTTTTGCTATTGCTTCTAAAATGACAGGAGAAACTTTACATTGCCTATTGTATATTTCTCGTATATCCTCATCTGCCAACACAATAGAACCACTAGCATAAAACAAAGAGAATGCAACGGCTATCTTAGAAATTATTGTTGCTGACCGCATGTTGATAAATCTCTTTGAATGATTTTCCCCGTGCTATCACTTGTTACGATTTCACTTCCTCCCATACATGCATTAACAATACTTGCAGGGGCTTGTGGATTATTACACGCAGAATTTAGGAATTTGTTTGCTTCATCGGTCTCATTGTTGAGATTTAATAAATTTGCCAAAACATAATCTAAAGATGCCAAATTATTTCCTATAGCATAAGGGTAAATAATATCTCTCGCCTCTCTAATGGCTCTTTGATTTTCACTCAACTTATCTAACACGATTGTTCCATAGGTGAGGGCTAATGTGATTTTTGCATTTTGGTCTGTGTATTTTGCACTTAACCCTTTTTTTAAAATTTCAAGCGCATTAAAATAATCATTTTCAGGCAAATACTTAATAATGACAATGTTCCATGCAGATAAGCCGTATCCATTGTTTAAAGCCTCTGTGAAGTATTGCAGCGCAAGGGGAATATTGGGGGGGATGATTCCATCTTGAAGCTTATGTTCTTGGGCGTACACTCCGCCTAGCAAATAGGCTTTCGATTTATCTCCTAATTTGTAGGCTGCTTGTAATACAGAGATAAATTGATTTAAATCCGCTTTGGTTGTTATCTGTTTTTGTTCGCTATCAGAAGTCCCTAGATTCTCTTCATAGGTAGTTTTAGGTTGTTGTGCTATTAATGAATTTGGCATAACCTCAAGTGCGAATAACGCACATGTAGAAAAAATCGCCAATGGAATTATGATGGTTTTTTTCATAAAATGTTCCTATTTTAAAAGGTTTTTAATATCAACGTTTTCAGTTTTTTTGTAATAGTCTTGAACAAACTCTTTCGCTTTACTATTTTTAAACGCATTACTCTCATTGAGCTGGTTGTAATCAATCATTTTTTTAGATTCAAGCAAAGAGATTGTCCGATTTCTAAAGGAAGTGATGTCGATTTTTCCATTCAAAATAGTCTGGGCTTCATTTTTGGTATTGTTTTTTAGCTTTGCAACAAAGGAGGGAGAAGTAAATACCTCATACTCTTCAAATTTTTTAGGATTGATTTCTTTTTTAATCGACTGCCATTTTGGAAACATCTTTAAATTGTATACCGAAGCCAATGCTCCTTCAAATACCTCTTTTCCTTTTTGGTCGAAATAGATAATTTCCATATCAAGTTGGTCGTACTCTTTTATGACATCTAAGATACTCTTAGCACTAAAAATATCCATTGTTGGATTTTTCCCAACGAAAATAGAAAAAGAGAGGATATTTTTCTTGCTTAAAATAAGCTCTTTTTCTGCCTCTGGTAATATTTTTGCTTCAAATGCTCCATCAATGGAGGTGTACGCAGCACTTTGCGTTTCAACGGGATAAACTTTCGTCCCCCATTGTGCATAAGCGAACTGAAGCCCATTGCCAATGTTGATTGCATGATTAAAAAGACCAGCTTGCCATCTTAGATACTCCCCGGCTTTTTTAAGGTCATAAGGGTCTTTTAAAAATTCTGCCATAACAGGAACCCGTCTTGCTTCTGCAATCATTGGATAGACGAAACAATCCGCACTTGAATTGGCAATACACTTTTTGCCATTGACAACAACTTCTTTAGGTTTTGGATCAAGTTCTTCTTCTAATAAGGTAAGAATTTTTTCTTGAATCTTGGTCTGCTTACGGTTTTCATCTAAAATCTTCTGTAAAAGGTCAAGTTCGATTTTTTTTGAGAGAGGTTCCTTTTTCAACTCGGACTCGGACTCTTCTGGTGTAATCTTTTTTGTATCAAAATAGAGATTCCAACCTTTTTTATAATTGTAATACTCATCATCTTCCACGGTTTTATTTTGGTCTAATGGACTTGCTAAAACAGTTGATATTAAAAGGCTAGTTGCGATAAAACTCATTTTTAGCAGATTGCTTTTTTGCATAAAAATACCTTTTGAAAACTCCCTAATAGTAAAATGGGTGGCTTCTAATTTTTAAAAAATAATACTATAAAAAATCAATAAAATCAATATTTACTAAAATATACAATTTTATTAATTTATATTATTTTTTTATCAAAAATAAAAAACAACTAAGTGTTTTAAACACGTCATATAATGCCTATAAATAACACATATATGCAATAATAAGAACATCTTAATAACAAAGTATTTTATAAAACGTCTATAAAACACATAGTAAACTTTTTTATAACGTATATAATACATATTTTAAAATAATTGTATTGACAATATAAAAATAAAAATGTAAGATTTTATCGTATAAATTAAATCTCTATTCTGGAGAAATAACTGTGAAAGGAGTGAAATGCGACTTAATATTGATCTAACAGGTATTGCGAATAACCTGATAAGCAACGTTCCAGTTAGAAAGCGTGGGCAAGCAATAAGCTGTATTCTAAGTCATGCCCTTATTAATGGGAATGTAAAAGATGCTTTGTCTTCGATGTTTAACGATAAAGAGATGGAGCATATTTTAGGAGAAACCTATTCGGTAGCACGCAACAAAGAGAATATCACCGTTGCGACTATGAAAAAAAACAACATGGATGAGCCTTCTCAAGCTTTAACACCAATGCCCGAACAGAGCAGTGAGCCTAAGTTTAGGGTCAAACTTTAAAAAAAGGAAAATAGATGACAAGAGAATATTCAAAAATAGCAAGTACACGTTCACGTTTATCAGGAGATGAAACAAGTCAAGGGATTATTCATCAGGGTATTAGTTGGGGAGTAGGAAAAACCTCTGGTACAAATATTGAATTTTTGTATGACATGAAAGATTTGGTAAATTTTGCTCCTTTGTACATTAGACATATTTTTAAAAACTTAAACGGTGCAAAATTAGCTATTTCTATTCCAGCGGAGACATACTTTGCCTCCAAAAATAGACAAGATGGTGGATATGTAAAACAGATGATCGACTCCATTTTGACCAATATTCCAGAAATAGCTGACGTTAAAGTCTTCCCACAAGGCGTTGCAGCATTAAATCATCTCGTTGATGGTGGAAAACTTGATATGGCAAATGGTAATATCCTTATTATTGATGGTGGCTTCAATACCGTAAATTCTTCGGTTGTTCAACCTGATGGGGAAGGGCTTTATACAAAGACTTACTATGACGAGCTTGGGGTTTTCAACCTTTTAACGGATTTTTTCAGAAAAGAGTTAATGGTGAAATATGCCGAAGCAACATCTAATCCACAGATGTTAAAAAAGGCTTTTTTGGATGAAAAGGTTGATACAGGATTCTCAAGTTTTAATATTCTCAATGAGAAGAATAGGGCTATTGAAGCTTTTACAACAAAGCTAATTACCAGAGTTACCAATGACCTCAGGAAGGAAAATGTTAGCTTTGATCAGTTTGCTTTTGTTGGTGGGCTTTCTTATTACATTAAAAGTGACAATATTGAAACAACAAAACCTTTTTATATTCCAGAAAAAGATGGTGAATTTTTAACTCTTCTTGGTATGGCTGATTTAGTAGGAGATGATTATCACTTGCTCGATTTGGGCTTTGGTGATGCAAAATTTTCAGTAAGTTCAAAAAAGTAACAGCGAGGTGACAAATGCTAGTTCTATCAAAACATGGATACCAAAGACTTTATGAAAGAATACAAGCAAAAGCTCAAGTCAAAACCTCCAAAAAAGCCTTAGAATTTCTTAACAAAGTTATCGAAAAAGGGCTAATTACGGTCAATGACACGAACCAATTACTCGTAAATTACGCTGAAAGTTTGTATGTTTTCAAAAAAGATTCTACTACATGTAAATTAGTGTTTGTCACCGTAAAAACAAGTGAGCAAAGCAAAATTTGTTACTATTCAAAGGGGAAAAGATGTTCTTATTCTTTCAAAAAAGATTTTTCTTTGGCTTCTTAATATTGGTAATGAAAGGTATAGTGTATATGTTAGTGCCATCAAATACTAATAGAAGAACTAGAACTTATAATTTTGTTGGATTACAAAATGCAAGAGAAAAATATGCAAGAAGAAGACAAAGAAAAAATTTAATTCTTTTTGTTGCAACGATAGGTGCTCTATGGGGGCTATTCTTGATAATGAATTAGGTCTTACATGTAAGACCTAATAATTTTTACCGAATGAGCGAAAGAAAAAAATGTTTCCATAAAATTGCTCATGACTTTTTATTGAAAATCAAGTCAATATTATGTATAATGACTTTTGTAAATAGAAATAAAGAGAGCGGTGTTCCTTGTTTCGGGTATTACAGTACCCTTCCGACCTCGATATTCCTATTCTTTTATATGCGTACTAGACTTAGGCTGTTAAATAGCTAATAACAGCCTTAGCCAACTCGGTCGTAATTAGCTTTATGAGAATCAAAACACATTCTTTAAAAATTACAACAATCATGAGCCCTCCTATCAAAAAATGAAGCTACCCACTACCCAACCCAATGAGCTTCAATTTATCAAGGTTTCGCACCTAAAAACCAAAAGAACAATAAGCAAGTTCCTTTTTTTGCCTATATGTTGGCAATTATATTAAGAGTAAAATTTAAAGGAACTTAAGTATAAAGGTGAAACAATTTTGACACAATCATGCCAAAATTCACGATGAATAAGCCAATTCAACACTTTCAAATAAGCCTCCAGTGTAACCAACCAAAGCAACATTTTTAGAATTCAAATGCTTAAAAAGGCTAGGGTCTTTTACGCCAAGAGAATTGGCTGCTGCTTTAACGTCGTTTTCGTTAATTCGTAAAACAATTTTTGTATAAATTGACGATAACATCTCTTCTGGAAAATGCTCTGGTCTTTGAGAGACAATAATTAGAGCCATTCCAAACTTTCGTGATTCTGTAACAATTCGATTTAAAATATTATAGGGGTTTTCTTTATCCTTTCCAGTAGGGAGGATTAGTTTACTCTCATCAATGATGATAAATGTATCAGCTTTCCCTTTTTTACCAAGTTTACGATATTCGCCTCTCATTTTTACAGCACGAAAAATTTTCTGTATCAATGTATCGGAAAAGAACATTGCCTCGCTGGGCTTATCCGTATTGGTAAAACCACT
>SAAR01000683.1 GCA_009916335.1 Erysipelotrichia bacterium
GATATGACCTTATGTACAAAACTTAATCCTATTTTCTGGTGGATTCGTCGTTTGATGTATTGTTCAAAAGTTGTTAGATTTTATTTTGGTTTTCCTTAAATTTAGACCCAAACTCGTTTATTAAAAGCATCAGTTAATATAAAGACTGATTGCAAAAGTCATAAAAATTTGTTGGCGCTACAATGAGAAAATCCATAACATATTTTTTGCGAGGTCAAAATGATTACAATGACGTATTCCAATTAGGAAAATTTCAAAATGGGAAACATATTGACTGGAAACCTTTTATGTTTGATCTACTTGGATTCAATGGAAAGCTGCTAACTCAAAAATATAATTTTGACAGTCAAATTGAGAATCAAACCAAATTTATTAGTAGTATTAAAAATGAATTTTCTGTAGACGAAGGAGAAATAGACAAGATAAAAGGACGAATAGCATTAAAGCATTCAGAATTAGAAGAGACTAGGAAACAAATAGACAGCTTTAATTTCTACAAACAAGAACGTAGTTTAAATAAGAATCTCGTTGATAATATTGAGAATTCTATCGCAGAGTTTAACTCCTTGGAATATAGCCTTTCTTATGAATTAGATAAGGCTCAAAAATCCATAGCTAATTCAGTTTCATTCGATATGGAACAGTTGAAAGACATATATTCTGATGTAGAAGTCTATTTCCCTCAATCTTTGAGTAAAAGCTACGAAGAATTGATACAATTCAATAATGATATTACCAAAGAAAGAAATAAGTATTTAAAAGAACGTATAAAGGCTATTACAGCAGAATTACAAGAAGTACGTCAAAAGTTACAAGAGCTAAATACCCAAAGAAATGAAACCTTAAATGTTTTACAATCTAAAGATTCATTTAAGAAATTCAAGACTTATCAAATCAATCTTGCAAGACTCGAAGGTGAAATCTCGAAACTAGAAGAACAACTTAAAAGTATTGATAAAATTGCAAACTTAAAGGATATTGTATCGGCAATCGATAGTAAACTTGAAGTTGCAATAAAGGAGATAAACGATAATATAAAGTATCAAGATAACCCTATTAATGCGGAAATTAAAAAATTCTTCAATGATGTTTTCCGCACAGTGTTTAATGTCGAAGCATTGTTATATGTCACACAAAACACGAACGGTAACGTGGAGTTTAAAACCGATGTGGCTGAGTCATCAAGAATTACAGCTGAAAGTAATGGATATACTTATCGCAAAATGCTTTGTGTAGCTTTTGATGTGGCTGTTTTAATCGCATATCGTAAACATTCATTTTATCGTTTTGTTTATCATGACGGAGTTTTAGAAGGATTGGACAATCGTAAAAAAAAGAAGTTTATAGAACTTATACAAGAATATTGCAAACTATATGATATTCAATATATATGTACTTCGATAGAAGACGATTTACCCGTTGAAATTCTAGAAACGTTCACCACAGAAGAGAAGTGTCTAACCCTTGATGACTCTGGCGATGATGGCAAATTGTTTGGTTTCAGTTTCTGAAAGGGAAGCACACAACAAGAGTACTGTGAAATCTAAGATAACTGCCAAATCATTGAAATAAACGACATCATTGCCTTTATTTTTCTAATTAATCGAGTAGGAGAAAATTAAAGTAGTTTTCTCCTACTTTAATTTTCGACCTCTCACACCACCGTACGTGCCGTTCGGCATACGGCGGTTCTTTATTTA
>SAAR01000684.1 GCA_009916335.1 Erysipelotrichia bacterium
CGAATACGCTTGTAAGTCCGACTCAACCCATGAAGAAATCTTTATTACCGATTATTCGTGGAAAGGTAAAAGTATCTTTGATGTCGAAGAATACGATAGCCCTTGGGACTTAAATGATGATGTTGGTAAACTCTTTGAACTAAGTGAGTCTCAACAAAAAGCAGTAGCTTTTCTCTTGAGTGAACAATTTACCTATGATATGGACGATGCTATCCAAAAAAGTGATGATGTCATTATTCATGAGAATCAGACTTTAGAAGATGTAGCATACTCTCTGCTTCAAGAGTGTTATGAGCTTGATAAACTACCACCTATAATTGCCAACAATATTGACTATGAAGGAGTGGCAAGGGAATTAGATTATGATGGAAATTACTTTGAAGTGGATGGGGATGTGTTTGAGTATTGTGGGTAAATACAAGGTGTCATCTATCAATCGATGGCACCATTTACACACTAAGATTAAATTCAAGTCATAGATTGCCAATTGTTAACAGTCAAATGCAATACTCTTGAGTATTCTTTGAAGTATTTGTGATAGAATTTTCCATAAAGTTAAAATAAAAGGTGGCAATAAATATGAAACACATGATGATGATAACACTTCTTGTTTTGTCACTCTTTGGTGGTAATGTTGAAAATGGGGTTGAAGAGTTTAACAAGGGCAATATGTCAAAGGCTGCGGAATTTTACAAAAAAGCATGTGATGGTGGCGAAAGCAAGGGTTGTTTATTCCTTGGAGGCATGTATAGTGATGGTAAAAGTATTAAACAAGACTATTTGAAAGCTGCTAAACTCTATCAAAAAGCTTGTGAAAGTGGAGAAACCTTGGCTTGCACACCTCTTGGGTCAATGTATGTCATGGGTCAAGGCGTTAAGCAGGATGATTTAAAAGCATTGGAATTTTATAAAAAAGCGTTCCCAAAAAATGAAGCTATGGCGTATTCTTTTCTTGGAACAGACTATAGTGATGGGAAAAATGTAAAACAAGACTATTTTAAAGCAGTAAAACTCTTTAATCAAGGTTGTGATGGTAGGGATTTTTGGTCTTGTGCCATACTTGGAGATATGTATTTCAATGGACGAGGCGTAACACAAGACTATTTTAAAGCATTTGAATTTTTTAAAAAAAATTGCGATTATGGATTTTCTTCTGAGGGTGGCTGTTTTAATGTTGGAGTATTGTATGTTAATGGTCTAGGTGTCAAACAGGACTTTAAAAAAGCAAAAGAATTTTTAGACAAGGCGTGTGATGGTGGATTTGCCAAAGGTTGCGGTTCGATAGGTGTTATGTATCAAAATGGTCTAGGCGTCAAACAGGACTTTAAAAAAGCAAAAGAACTATTTGGTAAAGCTTGTGATGGTGGACTTCAACTTGGTTGTGACAACTATAAAGAACTCAATATGAAAGGGTATTGAATAATTAAAAAAAACAGAATTTATAATGTCCCCGTATCATAAATGGTTGAAATAAAAAAAGTCACTAATTTTTAAAGTCATATTATTAAATTCAAAGGAGTCATAATGCGTAAAGTAATTGTATTGATAATCTTTTTAACTGGATTTGCTTTTGGTGATGGATATACTCTTGCCCCCGATGGTAGCTATGTTAGTGGTAGTAAAGCTACATTAGCTCCCGATGGAAGTTATGTCGGAGGAAACAAAGCAACCCTTACTCCAAGTGGTGGTTATGTTGGAG
>SAAR01000136.1 GCA_009916335.1 Erysipelotrichia bacterium
GTATTGCTCAACCAATGCCACTTGTGCATCTTCACGACCTGTCAGGCGTAAATAATCAATCGTGTTTTGGTCGATGTGATTATAGCTAAAAGTCCCTAATACAGGGCTTTAGTGAACTTATTTCATATGTCAAGATAGACGATATCACTATTGCAAACATTCGCAAAGGTGGTTTTTTTGGGCTGTATTTTTGTTGGGATTAGGTGCGAAAGCTCAGTAACTTAAATAATGCATCATTTGAAAAAAGTTTATGACTTGCAATTTCCAAAGCACTCATACCGCCATCTTCACTACGAACATGAACATCAGCACCATTTTTTAAAAGAAATTTTACCATTTCTATATTTTCGGCATCTGTGGCATAATACAAAGCACTTCCTTCATATGGAGCACAATTAATATTTGCACCATGCGCTAAAAATAGTTTTGCTAATGTAATATTACCTCGCATTACCACATTTACAAAAGCATTATCAATACATTTGGATTGTTGCTTTGAGTTTAGTGTCAGGCGAAGCGCAATTTTAGTCATAGAAAATTTTCTAAAAGGCCTAAAATTCAAATAGACCTTTCAAGATATATGCCTATTTTTTCACTTCACCTGACACTTTTTCTAAAATCTGAGCATAATAGGCCTCAACCGCAGAATAGAGTAGATTTTGTCGTGTCATCAATTCGGCATTGTCATATATATTTACATGTAAATATTCCAATAACGCATCCAGTGAGCCTTTTTTTGATTTCAAGATTTCACCCAAAGACTTGCCCATTTCATCTGCTTTTTCATATGCAATCTTTGAAAACGTTTTAAGTGTCATGGTGTCTTTAGTGGTATAAAACTCTAAAAAACCTGGAGAAGAGAGTCCTAATATAGAGCTTAATACATTTGAAATTGCACTTTGAGAGAAGGGTTGTGATTCAATGATATACAATGCACTAGAAGCCATTTCCCATCTTCTAGGGCTCATGCCGACATCATCAAATTCATCGTTATGTGCAACAATGAACTCTTGAGGAGTGTATTCTAAATATTCAATAATCATAGGATTGATATTTTGGCGACCATTAGAGTAGTGTAAAGCAAATGAATTTTTCCAATGTATAAACGATGGTGTAAACTTCACTTTAACAAGTCGTGACGCTTGTGCGGGGTCCATGCTCTCAACAGCATAATTTCCATCATCAGGATTTTGAGCCGCAATAATAATCGTAGAATCAGGAAGTTGTCGTTCATTAATACCAAATCTACGATCTAAAAGAAGACACATCATTTGATCTTTGACTAATGGACCTCTGTTAATTTCATCTAAGAATAAAAGAGTTGGTTTCCCCTCTTCTTCATTTTCGAGGATGCGATTAAACCATGTTGGAATTGTATTGTGATGATAATACTCTGCTTTCCCATTGGGGAGTGTACGTTTCATCTCTACCATACGACCTACGGCTTCTGCAGGATCCATATTGGCGGTTTCTAGCGTGAGGACATCATATCCACGTGCATTGCCATATTCTCGGATCATTTGACTTTTCCCAATACCCGTTGGCCCCTCCAACAAAGGTACTAATCCTGCACTAATTAATATATCTAGTACTTCTTCCGTTGTGGAGTTTGTTTGTAAAGATTGGATGGGACGAGATGTAAATGTTAATGACATGTTGCATACCTTTTAGAAATGGAATCAGATGTTGAAAGCATAAAGAAAATACAAGACATATTTATGTCTCATTTCAAAGTTATCATGGCACATTAAGATCGCAACAAAAGGATAAGGACATGCAATCAAAACTAAAACGTATTGCTAGCCCCAAAATAATTAAAAATCATTTTATGCTCTATTATTCGACGGATCATCATCGTGTTTTACGTGAAATGTACACGAAAGCTTCTAGTCTATTAGTCTCTTCTAAAGGCTTTTACATCTCTGCTGATCATTTGAGTCAATCAATGCAATTGCAGTATTTGGCATTAGCACAACATGGCATTGAATTTAGTAAATTTGAAAACGATAAATTATTGAAAAAAGAGTTACAGTTGGTTTCAAAATCATTGTCAGATTATCTTGGTGTGGTTGAGTTCTCAAATAAGAACAGGATTCGAAAAGAGTCTTTGGTAGGCGATATTAAAACGATTGCAAAAGAAGTTGATTTTATCTTTATAGAGTCTTTTCGCGTGAATTCAACAGAAGATTTAACGATGTTGCATACGATCAAAGAGTTAGCACATGAGCTTTTAGTTCGTATTGAAATAGGCATTGTATGTTCACAAGAGTGGCTTAACAAAACGTATGCATTAACATCAAATATTTGTGTACTGGTATAGGGATTAGAGATGGTAGAACATTCATCTCTCTTTATCGATGCGTTATTACTCGATAAAAAAGCGGTTAAAAAGCTCACAAAACACTATTTTTTAGAACGTAAAACCACACCAAAAAATCTATGTATCGATGCCCTCTCAAAAGAATGGGGTATTGACCTTCTTGAGAGTTTTGCGTACGTGATGCTTTATAGAGCTTTTTTTCGTTATGGCGCACCTATAACGCTTGCTAAATTGTGCAAAACACTTCAGATCAAAAAGAAAAAATTTCCGATGCAACTTCGTTTAATGCTTTATCTACGATTCGCTGAGAAGCAAGGTTTGATCACTAAAAAGCACTCGTTAAAAAGAAAAATATCAAAGACAGAGTATGTCATAAAACACTATGACGTTGAAAAACAACAAAGGAAAATTTGATGATACGCAGTCCATTAAAAAAATTACGTAGAGCTTTAATTAATTCTAGTGATGCAATGGTCCTTGAAGCCGTTAAAAATGATCGCGTGATGGTGGTAAGGTTATTGCTCATGATAGGAGTCAATCCAAATGCAAAAGACTCTTCAGGTATAACACTTTTGATGCTGGCGTGTGCCAAGTCTCATCTTAAAATCATCAAACTATTATTGCACTATAAAGCATCTATCTATGAAAAAGATCAGGATGGTTGGACGGCTTCGAAATGGGCTTATTTTAAAAACGATCGCGATGTCATTATGCTCTTAAAACAGTATGCAACGTTACAACCCTTCTACAGTGTAGGGGATCGTAAGATAAATGTGTTTGAAGACTTTCTTTTGGTCGTAAATGATCAAAAATCATTATGAAAGTAATGCCATATTTTAGTATTAGACAAAAAAATGTCTTATAAATTTGTTATGATGCCACGATAAAAGATAAAAGGAGTACCTATGGGGTTTTCTCTTAAGCGAGATACATTAAAGGATGTTGAGAGTGGTATAGATCTACGCATTATCTCGGTTCAAGAAACGTTAACAGATGAAAGAAAATATGTTTCTCCTTTCGTCGCTTTTCTCAAAGAAAAAGGCTTGGAAGAGGATGGCTTTGATTCAATATCAAAAAAGAGAAGTTTTATATGTTCTTGGCAAATAAGTGAACATACTTTATTTTTGACATCACTTTTAAATAAAACAGAACAGCGCTTTGACGATCTTTTTTTATCAAATCCTAACAGTGAAGCGCTTAATGATCCACACGCTAAAGTTGAACTGAGAGTAAAAGCATCATGGTTTAGCGGCGTTATCGTAACAAGTTATCGTTCTCCAATTGACGCTAAAGATAAAAATGGTGTTGCTTATTATATGACTGAGGGCAAGTGCACAAAAAAAGAAGTTTTACATGTAAAAGCTCCTTATCCATTTGGAACTGCTTTAATCGATCTTGCTGAATTCGATGATATGGATCTATCGAAAGTGATTTTATAGATTATGGGATACGCCTATAATCTTTCGCCAATAAATGCTTTTTAACATTTAAAACACACACAAAAAAGATTATTTATAACTCTTATGGCATGGAGTATACAATAGCCTCCTCTTAAAACAGTGGACATAATAATGTCCATAAAATAATTTATACTTCATAAAAATTATAAAAAGGAGTATGAATGAATGTTTTACAGGTTGCAAACAACTTAGGCATTGATCTATCACTTGACAATAATTTTATTGTCATAACACAAAATACTTCATTGTGTCATCATGCAGCACTGAGCGTTACATGTAAACTACTGAGCCTTTTAAACAAAGAAACATTAATGCACCTAGGTTATACACAGTGGTATATTTCGTTTGAAATGCATCCAAATTATCCATTGCATGAACTGAGCAAAGCCATGGAGAAGATCATGGAAGTAGCCGATGAGTATGATTTTACCTTTGATACTCAAACCAATGAAACATTGAGCCTTGGTGAGATTTATTTGAGCATATTCTTGTATCAACAAAAAGGTGAGAAGAATGCAAAAAAACACTAATGTAACACAAGAAACAATCTCAGCAGTTCGAAATCTCAATGCTTATCTGATGCAGATTGAAAAAGCGATTATTGAAAAAGCCGTCGTCTTAGATGGCGCATTAAAGGAGGTGGTCACACTACAAAAGGGGATGTATGATTACGAACTGGATGTAAAGATTTCCTTTTATAATGATTCATTTGACGATCCTTTATGGGAAAAGGAAGATAGCTTAAAACATATATCAGATGAAACAAAGTATAGACTCTTAGATGATGGAGAAAATCACAATGAGTATGAAACAATGCCAGATCATCCTTTTTATGGTGAATTTCATTGCGATTTGCTTCGTTCATTGTATACATCTAATCTCGATTGGGATGAGATTTTAAGTATATCGTACATTCATTGGGAGCTTATTCCTAGGCACCAATATGGTGAGAAAATTGTCGCTTTCTCTAAAATAAGTTCGAGGCAGAATAAGACTCTACCCATTATATATGATCCACATACCTATGGTTTTTACCTGCCTTCTGTTGTGAGAGATGCAATTCGTGAGAGTAACTATCCTTTAGATCTAAGAAAGTTTGATCGCATTGCGCATCATTTATCGTTTGAGTATCCCTTGTATACTCAGCGCATAGAGCCTTTGGTAGACGAAGAATTAGGTGTTTATCATGCACTTGAATACCTTTTACATGTAAGAAGTGATAAACATACAATAAGTTCTGTACTCAATTTAGAGGTTTTAAAATTGATCCCTGTACCTATGAGCAATGCCTATTTGATTGATCCACTTCGTGCAATGGTCAATGGAACGATTCAAGCCTCTTTTTTAGCATTAGAAGTAGGTTGGGCAATAAATCTTGGCGGAGGCTTCCATCATGCGCATAAAAACAAAGGCAGCGGTTTTTGTTTTTTCAATGACTACGCGCTAGCAACACTGAAATTAAGAAAGGCTAATCCATCATTGAAAATTCTCTACATTGACCTTGACGCTCATTTGGGTGATGGCGTTATCGAATTTGCAACAACCATGGAGAATTTTTACATTTTAGATATCTATAACACGTTTCAAGCAGAATTACGAACAACAAAAAAAAGTAAAGATGGGCGTTTTACGTTGCTAGGAATTCCTTTATACACAACAGATAAAGAGTATCTTACCCTATTAAAACACTCTGTTGCACCACTCATAGATAACATAGCCCCCGACTTCATTTTTTACAATGGCGGCGGCGATATACTCAAAGACGACCCTCTTGGAAAGTTATCAGTCTCAGCAGAAGGGCTCAAGCAACGAGATATCATGATCTTTTCGGAAGCTAAAAAACGTCGTATACCGATTATGATGTGTTTAAGTGGTGGATATGGTGTAAGAAATTTTAGGGCTGTTGGTGAAAGCCTTGAAGCGGTCATTGAGCTGATGAAAAATAGTGTTATGCCATAAATCTCTTATGGCATAACTATCTGTTTTAGTTTTTGGAGTGCTGCTTGTTTTACCTCACGTGTAGCGTCTGAAAATACAAATGGATCATAGTAGCTTAGATGCGGTAGATTAATCAGTGTTGTATCTCCTTTTGTTGCAATGCGGATACACCATCGTGCATGGCCTGCTGAAAATTCATGAGAATAGGTATATCCTTGTCTTTCAAGAAAATAGTCAAAAACTATTTTACCCATTGAGATGATAAATTTAGGCTTTACAACCTCTTCAATTATGTAACGATGAATAGAAAAACACGCATCAGCATAACCGTAAACATCTGGTAATTGTGAAATATCTTGTGTTTGTTGGAAAATGAGATTGGATGCACACACATCCTCAATGCTTACACCAAATGTTTCAAAAAGCTTGATAACCCTTTGTTGAAGAGGTGCAAGACGCCCTTCATAATTTCCTTGATTATTTGACCATGATTTATCTAAATAGGCATTTTCTGTATATGTAGGATCAAATGTCACACGAGAACTGCCTTCTCCGCCAGGATTAACCCCTAAAAAATAGAATTCCCCTTTTTTCAAGGTATCGACACTACTGTATAAAATGCATCCTGACATTTTTGTTATTTTTTCATTTGTTTCAACGAGAGAGCAAAGTTTTTCTAAATGATTCATTTTTGTACTCCAAGCAATTTTTTAGTATCGCATCATTATTTTATCGTAACATACGTGAGCATTTTTATGGCCTCAAGGCCACCTAAGAGCATACTTAGCCCTCGTTTGACGCTTTTATCAATAAAACTATCATAGGGGTTAATGCGGATCAAATGCGCATTTAAGAATTGCTTTGCAATTCTTTCACTTTCATATCGTATGGTTGGAATTGCTGTTCCCGCACCAATCTCTATTACGACGATACGGGCTGTTTTATTTTGCTTAAGCCATTTACGATATCTTGCGATTTGTTGATTAAAACGTTTTCCATTCCAATAAGACCAGTCTCCAAACATCAGTATATTTGGCCGAGCGATAGAACCACAATAAGGACATGAAGGTATGTTAAGCGCTAAAAATTTTTCTAAATCAACATTTATTTTAGTCTCGTTGGCACTCCATATCATTTTTTTACACTGGTTTACACATTGTAGATGATGAATGCTCCCATGAACTTCAACAATTTTTTCTTCATCAAACCCTGCTTTTTGAAAGTGCCCATCTACATTGGAAGTATAGATGAAATAATTGTTATTTTTTGCAAGAACAAGCTCTCTTAAAGCATCAAAACCTTCATGAGGCGTAGTAGCACGGTATACATTGAGTCTTTGACCATAAAAAGCCCAAGCAAGAGAAGGATCTGTTTTAAACAGTTTTGGTGTAGCCATATCCTCAAAATGAAGTCCTTTATCTTTTAGCAGTGGATACGCTCTCCAAAAGCCCTCTTCTCCTCTAAAATCCGGTAAGCCACTATCAACACCCATGCCAGCACCTGCCGTGATGAGAATTGCTTCGGCATCTTCAACCCGTTGCTTTGCAATGGCTATGGTTTCCTCACGTTGCACGTTGTATCCTTTATGTTCGTTGGCTATAAGTCTGCATTAACAGAACTTTATCTTATCTTACGGACATAAAGTTGTCTTTTTTTATTGAATACTTTGATGATACACTTCTATTTTTTCTTTCACGATATCGGCAATCCATTGCGGTTCTAAGACTTTTATGTAAGGAACATACCAAAATATCAAAGGTACTATTTCCATTTCATGGGTAATAGGCACAACAATCTCTACTGAACCGTCTGCATCTTTGCCCACGATGGTTTGTCCTTTCAGTGGTTTGCGCTCAAAATAGGTCATGACTTCTTTATCAATGAGCAAATGTATATCAAAAAGCTCTTTGTCCAAATCAAACCAAATAGAATTTGCTTTTTTCAAACGTTCTTCCAACAGTGTATTAATCACAAACGTATTATCTTGGATTGTGAGATCATTGATGGATTTGAGATAAAACTTTTTAAATTTATTGTCATCTTGTATGTCACGTGCCAATAAGTACCAAAAACTGTCAAAAAATGCTAATTTAAGGGGCTGAACGTCAAAAAGATGTTTTTTGTAGGTAAAGCTAACGGTATGCTTTGTTTTAATCGCTTTTTCCAACAAAGAAAAAAGCTCTATATGACTTTCATCCAAAGATTCACTCTCGACATTCGCAAAAATAGGATGTTCTAATTGTTGAGAGATTTGTTTAAGGAGTGAATGTGCCTTGCCATAAAAACTACTGCCAGCATTTTTTGCCATCTCATCTAAAATACCAAGAATAATGCGCTCATTGGAATTAAGATTATCTTCGGCTTTTTTGCTATCGAGTTTCCACATTCGCCCTTGTTTAACAGCTCCGTACTCACCTAAAACTTCATACAAGTCACGCTGAATGGTCTTTGTACTAACATCCATTTGTTTTGAGAGATCTTGAATACTCATACCATCGCATGATTGTTTTAAAAGCTCATAAATAGTGTTGATACGTTCCCATTTTGAATTATTTGATGGCCGTTCGACTTTTGGCATTATGTGTCCTTAATCAAGTGATAGGTCATTATAGCGCAAGATATCTTTTAATAACGGTCATATTTTTGTCCACTTTTATAATTATGATACACACAAGAAAGGGAAAATATGACAGAAAATATCATTGAATGTATTGAGGTGCCATCGAATCATACTTTAAAAAAATGTATGCAGATAAAAAGTCATAATCTCATAAGCATTGAAGAATTAAAGACACGATTATCACAAGTTTATATTTTAGAGACTCATTTGAAATTAGACGTGTATATGGCAATTTCTCACCATGTCTCAATAAAGGGGCTATTCACTTTTTTGCAAGAACTTCAAAGCAATTTTGGGGACACCATAGAGTGTCAATTTAACTTTAAAATCACGCAAAAGACATTTTGTGAAATAAAGGTTATGCTATGGTGAAATTTAAGATCTATATGTTTAAAGCTCTATGGAAAATAGCTTTAATAAACAATTCAAATCGATTAAAATTTCCATTATATCTTATTGATGCTAGTAATAATAACAAATTTCCTGAGAGCAATAATTGTCAATTAAATATAGCTAATAACCTTCAATTATGTAGAAATTACACATTAGATGATTGGCAAAGATTATTTAATAGAAGTTTTGAAAAAAAATGGAAATATAGTTTAAACGAAATAGTAGAAG
>SAAR01000685.1 GCA_009916335.1 Erysipelotrichia bacterium
CATTACGGACTACCAACTCGCTTGTTGGATATAACATCAAATCCTCTTATCGCACTCTATTTTGCTTGTTGTGATATTAATAATAATGAACCAGATAATGATATTAATGGGCATGTGATTATTTTCAAAACAAAAAGAGAACGTATAAAGTTTTTTGACTCTGATACAGTAAGTTGCATCTCAAATATATCAATGCTTAGCCAAACACTGAAAGATCAGCTGGATTGCAAAATGGACAGGGATGCTTTCAACAAAATTGAAGCTTGTCAAAAACTCATACATTACATTAAGGATGAAAAACCTTATTTTAAAGATGTAATTATACCAACAGATTTGGAAAGGTTAATCTTTGTTAAAGGACGAAATAACAATGAAAGAATGTCATCTCAGTCAGGTGCATTCTTATTGTTCGGGAATAATGCTGTTTATCCCGATTTAGTATCAAACCCTGATGATGCTATGCAAGAGTTTAAAGTCGAAAAGATAGTGATCAGAAACAAAGCTAGAATCCTGAAGGAACTCGCAAGGCTAAACATTACAGATGCGACTGTCTATCAGGGTATGGAAAGGACAATGAAACTAATTGCGGCCCAATTTTCCGCAGGAGATTGATCTTCATGGGTATTTTTGGCACACTAACCTGCCGGTATCGGGCATTGATCCCTTGGATGCCAGGCCTGATGTGTGTCGGACAGAGGCTGGTTGTCGATAACTACAAACGGCTCGTGACAGTACTGAGACTTTCTCAGGTAAAACAAGATGAGCAGGAAAAGGAATGAAGCAAAAAATCGCCCAGTCGTTAAGTATAATTTGAATGTAAAAATATAAAACAAGGAATTGAGAATGAACCCCATTACTTTGAGTGAAATGAGTGATGAATCTGAAGAAGTAAAAATAATTTCTTCATATGAACCTCAAGATGATGAGATTGCGATCGTTTTTGATAGCTCAAAAATAACTGGAGGTAATGCACTGGATTTTTTCCAGTTCACCAAGCACTCACATTCTAATGTTAAAGTGTACGGAGACCCCAATGGTGTTTCGTACCTGCAATTAAACAGTATAACGTTAACGTTAGGTACATTTTTTGCCACATCAATAATGGTACCTTTTTTAGTAAATCTTATTTCAAATTATATTCAGAAGAAAATTGATAACTTTGGGACTAGAGATATAGACGTTCAAGTCTCTATAATTAAAAAAGCTAAATCTGGGAAGCATGTAAAATACACTGTTTCTGGCAAAGTAGAAGATGTTTTAAAAGTAATTAATAAAATTAAATAAGATTACATATGGATATTCACGGAAAATTAAAGGGCTGGATGAGTATTACTCAAGAAGATGGTGCTATTCTTGATTATCTTAATGCCGAGTTAATAAAGTCTCAATTCTTGAGTTTAAATAATGAGTCAAACAGATTGTTTTTATACAAAACAATTCTACAGGCTCATTTAAAATACATTCAAGTTATTAATCTACTAACAAGAGGTGATTTTTATGAAGCGTGGGTAGAACTTGAAAGAATAGAAATAGATTTAATACACATCAAAGAAAATAATGAGTATCTGCCTGAAATTAATTTGTATGGTGTTAACTTCTTAGCCAGAATGGTATGTAATTGGCAGGCTTTATTCCCATATAAACTCTTCGGTAGTTCTCGTGAAATAATAAAAGAAGTGAAATGCTCAGTAT
>SAAR01000686.1 GCA_009916335.1 Erysipelotrichia bacterium
GATATTCTAATTTTATACGGTGGTTTACACTGCGATCAGCGCCGGCTAAAACTAAAATATCATCATCATGAATATCCTTCTTACGATCCGCCAATTTTAAAAATTCATCATATACCTTATCTAATTTTTCTTGAGTTAAATCAACTCCTAAAGAAGATAATCGATGCTTTAATGCAGCCCGTCCGCTACGTGCAGTCAATACAATAGAATTATCATCAATACCAACATCACGTGGATTAATTATTTCATAAGTTTGCATATTCTTTAGTACTCCATCTTGATGTATGCCTGATGAATGAGCAAATGCATTTCTACCAACAATTGCTTTATTAGGCTGAACCGGCATGTTCATCAAGCTAGAAACCATTCTACTCGTTGGATATATTTTTTGAGTATTTATATTAGTATCAATATTGATTTCATGATGGCTTTTTAAAATCATAGTAATTTCTTCCAATGCAGTATTACCGGCACGCTCACCAATACCATTAATTGTGACTTCCACTTGTCTAGCACCATTAATCACTCCACTTATAGTATTAGCTGTAGCCATACCTAAATCATTATGGCAATGAGTCGAGATAATAGCCTTATCAATTCCATCAACATGATCAACTAAATATTTAATTTTAGCACCGTACTCAGAAGGAAGACAATATCCTGTCGTATCGGGGATATTAACAACTGTTGCCCCTGCCTTAATTACTGCTTCAATCACTTTAGCTAGATACTCATTATCAGTTCTACCAGCATCCTCAGCATAGAATTCCACATCATCAACAAAACGACGAGCATATTTCACTGCAGCAACTGCACGCTCGATAATTTCTTCTCTATTAGAGTTGAACTTATATTTTATATGAGAGTCAGAAGTTCCTATACCTGTATGAATACGTTTCCGCTTTGCATATTTCAAAGCTTCAACAGCTACATCAATATCTTTTTCTACAGCCCTAGTTAGCGCACAAATTGTAGGCCAAGTAACTGCTTTAGAGATTTCAATAACGGAATTAAAATCTCCAGGGCTAGAAACGGGGAAACCCGCTTCAATAACATCGACTCCCAATGCTTCCAAAGCTCTGGCTACCTGGATTTTTTCAACTGTATTTAATTGGCAACCAGGAACCTGTTCTCCATCACGAAGAGTCGTATCAAAAATAAATAATCTATCACTCATATATTTCTATTTTTATTTTCTGTATTATAAAAAAAGCCTTTCACACAAGGAAGTGAGAAAGGCTTTTATATTTCTAATTTAATATATTCACGCATAGCACTCACTTCCACTAAACTTTGCCAGCAGAATAATAATACCACACAGTAGAATATATATAAATGATTGGTTCATTGTAATCTTCATTTCTATTAACGGCACAAAGATAGATATAATTCCGTATATAGCAAATGAAACGTTACTTTTTTATCTAAAAAAACATCATTTCATAAGAGATTAAATCATAAAACAGCTAATATATAACTAAAATAGACGGTTTTAATAATGGAATATATTTCATTATTATAGGCTATCCTGTGTTTCAAATGGATATCTCCGGTAGGCTTTAAACGCAAGAAGTCCCACAGCTTTTATAGCTGCAGGACTTCTCTAAAAAACGGCGACTACCTACTCTCCCACTGTTACGCAGTACCATCGGCGTGACAAGGCTTAACTTCTCTGTTCGGAATGGGA
>SAAR01000687.1 GCA_009916335.1 Erysipelotrichia bacterium
AGATTTAGGTAGTGCTAAAAAAGTAATTATTAGTAAAGATAACACAACATTAATTGGTGGTCGTGGTGAAAAAGAAGCATTAGATGCTAGAAAAGATGAAATTCGTGCTCGTGCAGAAAATGCAAAGAGTGATTATGATAAGAAAAACTTATATGAGAGATTAGCAAAATTAACAAATGGAATTGCGATCATTAAAGTAGGTGCAACGACAGAAAGCGAATTAAAAGAAAAGAAATTGCGTATTGAAGATGCTTTAAATGCAACAAAAGCAGCAGTTAGTGAAGGAATTGTCTGTGGTGGAGGTTCTATTTTAGTAAGTGTCTATAATGAATTGAAACCATTGTTGAAATCAGATATTACCGATGTACAAAAAGGATATAATGTAGTGTTGAATGCTTTATTGAAACCAATTTGGCAGATTGCTGAAAATGCAGGATATGATGGTGATGAAATTGTTGCCAAACAAAAACAGGCAAAAGTAAATGAAGGATTTGATGCAAAAAGCGGTCAATGGGTTGATATGTTTGAAAAAGGAATTGTGGATCCTACGAAAGTAACAAAAAGTGCTGTGTTATATTCTGCATCAATCGCTGGTTTATTTTTAACAACAGAAGTTGCAGTTGCAGCGATTCCTGAAAAAGAAGAAGTGGCACCAGCTGGTATGCCAGGTATGTATTAATAAGAATTTTGTAGAAATAAATAGCTAGAAAAATTCTTTATAGCGTTGTAAAATAGAAATATGGAGTGATAAGCTAATGATGAGTTAGCCTGTTATAGATAAGAACAGAAAACATGTATTTGTTTTTGAGAGAGCTGTTGATTAACTGTAACAGTTGTATTCCTAAAGGTGTATTCTAAGTGATTAGGGTATACCTTTTTTTGTTTAAAGGATATTTAATGAATTTTTATCTTACTTGTTATATAATGTTAAAAGATGAGGTGATATTATGAAAAAACCAATCATTGCAATGATGTATGATTTTGATAAAACACTGTGTACTAAAGATATGCAGGAATATTCCTTTATCCCTAGAGTGAATATGGATAGTCAAAACTTTTGGCAGGAAGTAACAAAGATTGCTGAAGAAGATAAAATGGATCGTATTTTAAGTTATATGTATTATATGCTAGAAAAAGCAAAGGCAGAAAGAGTACCTATCAGAAAACATGATTTTATGGAAGCAGGGGAAAATATTGAGTTGTTTCCTGGGGTATTAGATTTTTTTGAACGTATGAATGCGTATGGAGATGCATTAGGTATTCAAATTGAACATTATATTATTAGTTCTGGATTAAAAGAGATTATTGAAGGAAGTCAGCTAAAGGATAAGTTTAAGAAAATATATGCCTGTGAATTTCATTATGATGTCAATGGCGTAGCTGATTGGCCTTCTCTTGTTGTTAACTATACAAATAAAACACAGTTCTTATTTAGAATTAATAAAGGGGTACTAGATGTGTTTGAAGATGAACAACTTAATGAGTTTGTTGAAGATATTGATCGCCGTATCCCTTTTAGAAATATGATTTATTTAGGAGATGGGTTAACAGATGTCCCTTGTATGAAATTAGTGAAAGAAAATGGGGGACAATCCATTGCTGTTTATACAGAAAAGAATAAAGTGGAAAATTTATTAGTCAATCGACGTGTTGATTTTATTTGTAAAGCAGATTATCAAGAGGGTAG